>JAUIHM010000184.1 GCA_030432315.1 Alphaproteobacteria bacterium
CGCAAGCGGCGATTCTGCGCAGCTGGGCGCAGATGCGGACTACAGTGGGTCGGTGAGGGTCAGGCGGATGGGGTCGAGCCCCTCGATGCCGCCGGTCAGCACGTCTCCGGCGACGACCGGGCCGACGCCAGCGGGCGTACCGGTCATTATCAGGTCGCCCGGCCGCAGACTGTAGAACCCCGAGAGATGCGCGACGATCTCGTCGATCTTCCAGATCAACTCGGCCAGGGTAGCGTCCTGTCGCCGTTCACCGTTCACGTCGAGATGGATGCGCTGGTTGGCGATCGGCGCCATGTCGGCGGCCTTGGTCAGCGGGGCGAAGACCGCAGACCCGTCGAAATCCTTGCCCAATGCCCAAGGGCGCTGTTTGGCCCGTTCGCTCAATTGCAGGTCGCGGCGGGTCATGTCGAGCGCGCAGCCATAGGCATAGACCGCAGCCTGCGCCTCGGCGGGCGAGGCGCGAAAGACCGGTGCGCCGATGGCGAGCGCCAGTTCCATCT
Source organism: Alphaproteobacteria bacterium (assembly GCA_030432315.1). GTDB lineage: Bacteria > Pseudomonadota > Alphaproteobacteria > Rhodobacterales > Rhodobacteraceae > Amaricoccus. The sequence goes on from JAUIHM010000184.1 coordinate 501, forward strand.
CGTAGTGAAGATTCTCGGTGCCCGGCGGATAGGGTGTCTCAGCTCCGGTCAGAACCGCAGAAGCAGGGCTCTTCATGAAATAGAACGGCTTCTCGCGGTCGACCTCCACGCCCATCTCGGCAGCATGGGCGGCATAGTTCCGCCCGACACAGAAGATGCGGCCGATCGGATAGGTGGCGGTTTCTCCCCGCACCGGGATGGACGGCACTGGCGGAACATCGAACAGGCTGTCTGGCATTGGCGCACTCCCTCACCCGCGCGAAACTCGGTGTCCTGCAGCGCGGTGAGCCGCAAGCTGGCTTTCCGTCGTGCCGGTGTCAACCGCAACGGGCCACCCCCCGCGCCAGAAGCTGGGCGCGGGGCATTTGCGATCATTCCGCCGCGGTCAGATCGGACTTTGCGGATGCGGAGACACGGCAAGCCGAAAACTTGAACTCCGGAATCTTGCCATAGGGGTCCAGCGACGGGTTTGTCAGGATGTTCGCCGCCGCCTCGACATAGGCGAAGGGCAGGAACACCATGTCCGTCGCCACCGCGCGGTCGGCGCGCGCCATGATCTCGATCTTGCCGCGCCGGGTTTCGAGGGTGATCATGTCGCCAGGGGCGACGCCCAGCTTGCGCAGGGTCTGCGGATGCAGCGACGCGTTGGCCTCCGGTTCGGCCCAGTCCAGAACGCTGGCGCGCCTCGTCATCGAGCCGGTATGCCAGTGTTCGAGCTGCCGCCCGGTGGTCAGGATCATCGGGTACTCGTCATCCGGCACCTCCGCGGGCGCGATCACGCTGGCGGGGGTGAAGCGAGCGCGCCCGTCCTTGCGCGGGAACCCGTCGGCGAAGACGATCGCCTGCCCCGGATCATCCGGTGTCAGACTGGGATAGGTGACCGCTGTCCTCTCCAGCCGCTCCCAGGTGATGTTGTTGAGGCTGTTCATGTTGAGGGCCATTTCCTCGAACACCTGGCGCGGGTGGGTATAGGACCAGTCCAGACCCAGCCGTTTCGCAAGGGCCGTGGTGATCCACCAATCCTCGCGCGCATCCCCGGGCGGCGGCACCGCCGGACGGCCCATCTGCACCTGCCGGTTGGTATTGGTGACCGTCCCGGTCTTTTCCGGCCAAGCCGAAGACGGCAGGATCACGTCGGCGAAGTTGGCGGTTTCCGTCAGGAAGATGTCCTGCACGACAAGGCAATCCAGTTTTGCCAGGGCATCTCGAGCATGTTCGACATCGGGGTCCGACATGGCCGGGTTCTCGCCGAGGATATACATGCCCTTGATGTCGCCCGCATGGACCGCATCCAGAATCTCGGTCACGGTCAGGCCCTTTTCGGCGCTGAAATCCTCGGTCCCCCAGATCTTGTTGAAGTGG
>JAUIHM010000008.1 GCA_030432315.1 Alphaproteobacteria bacterium
ACCACCGCGATGGCCAGAACATACGGGAACCAGCTCAGACCGGTTGCGAATGCCGCCGACGTCAGGGCCACACCCTGGACATCACCGGTGGTCGCGATCATGCCGCTTTCGGCGAGCACGAACCGGCCGGTTTCAGGGTCGATGATCTGAACGCCGGAAATGGTGATGACAAGTGCGGTCATCGTACAGATGACGACCGTATCGATGAACGGCTCAAGCAACGAGACGACACCTTCGGTGATCGGCTCCTTGGTCCGTACGGCGGAGTGGGCGATTGCGGCGGAGCCGACACCGGCCTCGTTCGAGAAGGCCGCCCGCTTGAAGCCCTGGATCAGGGCGCCCACGAGGCCGCCCGCCACGCCGAGACCGGTGAAGGCGCCTTCGAAGATCTGACCGAAGGCCCAGCCGATCTGCCCCGCGTTCATCAGGAGGATGATCAGCGCGGTGCCGACATAGAGGATGCCCATGAACGGCACGACCTTCTCGGTCACGTTGGCGATCGACTTGATGCCGCCGATGATCACCGCGAAAACGATCCCTGCGAAGATCACGCCGGTGATCCAGCCCGGATAGGCACCGAAAATGCCTGCAAGCTGCGCATGTGCCTGGTTGGCCTGGAACATGTTGCCGCCGCCGAACGAGCCGAGGATGCAGAAGATCGAGAACACGATCGCCATGATGCCGCCGCCGGCGATGCCGCGCTCCTTGAAGCCCTTGACCATGTAATACATCGGTCCGCCGGACACCGTGCCGTCGGGGTATTCGTTGCGGTATTTCACGCCCAGCGTACATTCGGTGAATTTCGACGCCATGCCGAGCAGCCCGGCGAGGATCATCCAGAAGGTCGCGCCCGGTCCCCCAATGCCGACCGCAACCGCCACACCGGCGATGTTGCCCAGACCGACGGTGCCCGAAAGCGCGGTCGCCAGCGCCTGGAAATGGCTGACCTCACCCGCATCGTTGGGGTCGGAATAGTCCCCCTTGACGAGGCTGATCGCGTGACCGAAGGCACGAAACTGGATAAAGCGGAAATACCAGGTGAAGACCGAAGCGCCGACCACGAGCCAGAGCACGATCCACGGAAAATTCGTCAGCGGAATGGGGGCGAAAATCAGACTGACGAACCATCCGGTTGAATTCGCGAAAACCTCATTGACTTTCGCGTCGATCGACCCGGCTTCCTGCGCCCAGGCCGCCGAAGCCATTGTTGCGAGCAACAGTGCGCCCGCGGAAATTCCTCGAATTCGCATGTTCTGTCCTGCTTTATGGAATGATTGTCACTGGAACGGTCGCAGCGGCGACCAGCTTGCCGGAAACACTGCCGAAGAGCCGCTCCCGCAAACCGCCGTCGCCGGTGCGGCCGATGATGATCTGGGTTACGCCTTTCGCGGTGGCTATCTCATTGAGAAGCTGCGCCGGATCGCCGTGGCGGACCTCTTCGGAAACCTTATAGCCCTCTGCCCTTGCGGCTTCGGCGGCTGGCGAAAGCACATGGGCCCGCGCCTTGTCGATTTCCTGTTCCCGGCGTTTGTGCCGCGCCGCGAGTTCATCGGGCGTATGAAAGCTGTAAGGTGACCAGTCGATCACAAACGCCAGAGTGATCTCGCAATCCCCGATCAGCGTCGCCATGGTCTTGGCGTAGGCGAGCGCCCGCTCACCAGCCGTCGAGCCGTCGAGCCCGACCAGTATACATGTCATTGCACGTCCCCCTGTTGTTCATGACGGAAGTGTGAAGGACCGGCGCAAAGCAATGCAAGAAAAATAAGCGGATTTCGATGAAACTGTCGGATGAATGCAGGATTTTACCGCGAATTTCCGTAAAACGTCAGAAATAGAGCAGAAGTTTACCGGCGGTGGCAGCCCCGGCGACAGGGGCCACCGAAAGCCGACCCGCCGTCCGGCGGGTGCGTCACGCCCGAAGATGCTCTCGAATACCGGCGGAATTCAGAGGTCGCAAAGCAACCCGAACCCGTGCCGAAGCGGCCAACACACCGGATTGGGGCCCGGCAAATACATACTCGAAACACACGGCCGCCATCCGGTCTGCACCCGTCTGACGCGACGCAGGGTCAAGTTCGTCGGGAATGTTTAAAGTCACGTTACTGCCACCCGAAAGTTCTCCCTCCGGCGCAGATCCAACATTTTGTTGCGCCAAAACAACGGATCAGGCTCAATCCGGGGTATTTGTTATGATACGGAAACAGTGAGGTTGGCAGGCTGGCATTGATCCCCAATCGGAGAAAATACTAGATGGAACGGCAATCGAGGCCTGCCCGTTCGGGCCGCCAGCACAGGGGATATGTTCAATGAAACCGGATCTGCACGAAGTCGGCCATGAGGAACAGGAGACCCGCGGACGTTACGTCTGGCGTGCGCCGGAGGGCCAGGAGGCGGAACTGACTTATTCAAGGGCCGGTGAGCATCTGATAATCATCGACCATACCAGCGTCCCGCGCGCACTCGGCGGCAAGGGCATCGGCCAGGTGCTGGTGGAACGGGCGGTGGCGGACGCGCGCGCCGCCGGCAAGAGCATCCTGCCGCTCTGCACCTATGCGGCGGCACAGTTCCGTCGTCATCCCGAATGGAGCGACCTGCTGCAAAAGCGGAAGGGCGCCTGACCGGCCCGCGCCGCGCGGGCCCTGCCTGGCACTTCGCGGAGCAGGACCGACCCCGGAATACGTCCGTCGCACCAGGATACCCTTTCCGAGAAAAGGAGAAACAGATGAGCTGGAACCCGACACTGAATGCGCTCTCACCGGAAACGGACGGCGTGGATGCGATTGAAACCCTGATCATTCCCCGCACCCGCGACATTGGCGGATTTGAGGTGCGCCGCGCCCTGCCCGCGCCGAAACGGCAGATGGTCGGCCCGTTCATCTTCTTCGACCAGATGGGCCCGGCCGAGTTTCTCACCGGCCAGGGCATCGACGTGCGGCCGCACCCGCATATCGGTCTCGCCACCGTCACCTACCTGTTCCGCGGCGAGTTCCAGCACCGGGACAGCCTCGGCTCCGATCAGATGATCCATCCAGGCGCCGTCAACTGGATGATCGCCGGAAACGGCGTCACCCATTCGGAGCGCACCAGCGCGGCGACGCGGCAAAACCCCAGCTCGCTGTTCGGCATCCAAACATGGGTTGCCCTTCCCGACGAGGCCGAGGACGTGAATGCGGCCTTTGAACATCACGGCAAGGAGACGCTGCCGTTTCTCAGCGAGGCCGGCGCTACGGCGCGGCTGATCCTCGGCACAGCCTGGGGCGAGCGCGCGCCGGTCCGGACCTTCAACGAGATGTTCTATGCCGACGCGGAGCTGGAACCGGGCGCGGCGATACCGCTTCCCGACGGGCACGAGGATCGGGGCATCTACGTGGTCAGCGGCTCGGTCACGGTCGGCGGCGACACCCTCGATACCGGATCAATGGCCGTATTCCGTCCCGGTGACCGGCTCAGCCTGAAGGCCGGACATGCCGGAGCCCGCCTTATGCTGCTCGGCGGAGAAACCCTTGGCGGCCCGCGCCACATCTGGTGGAACTTTGTCGCCTCGTCGAAGGAGCGGATCGACGCCGCGAAGGAAGCCTGGCAGGCCGGCGACTGGGAACACGGCCGCTTTCAGCTGCCCCCCGGCGATACGGAGGAGTTCATCCCGCTGCCCTGACCTTTCCGGGCCTCACCCGACGATCACCAGCGCGAACCCGTCCCAGCCTTTCGCGCCGACCGTCTGCACGGCGGTGGCGCTCAGCTTCGGATGCGCGCCCAAGGCCGCGAAAAGCTGCCGGCCGCCAATGACGTTCGGGTCGGTGTCGTCCGGGTCGGCGACCTGGCCGCCCCGCACCACATTGTCGAACACCAGCACGGTGCCAGGCCGCGACAGTTTCAGCACCCGGTCGAGATAGTTCGGATTGTTCGGCTTGTCCGCGTCCACAAAAACAAAATCGAACGGAGCCTGCCCTTCAAGGGTCGGCAGCACCTCCAGCGCCGGCCCCTCGCGCAGGTCGACCACCCCGTCCAGCCCGGCCCGGACAAGGTTTTTCCGCGCCACCGCCGCATGGGCGGGCTCGGCCTCGATGGTGACCATCGCGCCACCCGGCGGCAGCGCCCGGGCCAGCCAGATGCTGGAATAGCCGCCAAGAGTGCCGATCTCCAGAATCCGCCGTGCCCCGCACATCCGCGCCATCAGATGCAGCAGCCTGCCCTGATTGGGCGCCACGTCGATCGCCGGCAGACCGGCCGCGGCATTCGCTTCCAGAGCGCCTTCCAGCACCGGATCGGCCGGAAGCAGCGAAGTGCAGATAAAATCATCCATGGCCTGCCAGCCGTTTCGTTCCGCCATGCCGTTTCCCCCTTGTCAGTCCGGTGCCAGCATGTACCCCGCGCCGCGCACCGTCTGCAGGTAACGCGGGGTTTTCGGGTCGGCCTCGATCTTGCGCCGGAGCCGGGTGATCTGCACGTCAACCGCCCGCTCCTGGGCCTCGGCCACGCCGCCGCCAAGTTCCTCGACCAGTTCCATCCGGCTCACCGGCTCATGGACCTTGGCGGCAAAAATCCGCATCAGCATCGATTCGGTCGCCGTCAGCCGGATCATTTCGCGGTTGCGCCACAACTCGCCCCGGGTAACGTCGTAGCGTACCTGGCCGAGATGGATCGTCTTCGGCGGCTCCGAACGCGGCACCGGTTTGGGCACCCGGCGCAGGATGGCGTTGATCCTGAGCAGCAGTTCGCGGGGCTCGAACGGTTTGGGCAGGTAATCGTCGGCGCCGGCCTCCAGCCCCTTTATCCGGTCCTCGGCATCGCCGCGCGCCGTCAACAGCAGGATCGGCGTGTTCAGGGTTTCCCGCAGGCTCTCGGTCAGCTGCACGCCGGTTTCGCCCGGCATCATCACATCGAGCACGATCAGGTCGAAATCCAGCCCCTCCAGCAGCTTGCGGGCATGGGCCGCGTCCCGGGCCACCGAGACCCAGAAGCCGTTGCGGGCGAGGAACTTCTGCAGCAGCCCGCGAATCCTGGCGTCGTCATCGACGACAAGAACGTGGGCGTCGGGGGCGTCAGTCATGTTTCGCATTCTCCAGCGAGCGCAGGACACGGTCGCGCAGGTCGCTGTCGATCATGTTCTCCAGCACCTTGCGGAACCCGGCCACCGCTTCCGGTCCGGCATTGGAATAGGCCATGCGCATCCGCCGCCTCTGGGCGTGCGACAGTTCGGTTTCCAGCGCCTGGCCCTTGGCGGTCAGATAGAGGTTGCGCTGCCGCCGGTCCCTGCGCCCCACCCGGCTCTCGACGAGGCCGTCATCCACCAGTTGCCGCAGCACCCGGTTCAGGCTCTGCTTGGTCACCCCGAGAATGCCCAGCAGCTCATTGACCGTCAGTCCCGAATGCCGGTTGATGAAATGCACCGCCCGGTGATGGGCACGGCCGTAATTGTAGCCCTCCAGAATCCGGTCGGGATCGGCGGTGAACCCGCGATAGGCGAAATACATCAGCTCAATTCCCTGACGCAGCTGGTCGTCCGTCAGGAACAGAAGCTGTTCGCTGCGGGTGGCGTTGGTCGTGAAACTGCGATCGGCCATCGCACTGTCCTTCAATCCATGCAGGGGTTCACAGTTTATGTCAGCCATGTTGACATTCCAAGAGTCAAATGGTAGCCGATTCCAACTTTTGCGAAATAAACTGTCGCAGGGAGCGACGGTTTGGTAATTTTTGAGAATATGAAGGGAATATCTCATGGCTGGCGCATATGACGATCGGGATGGAGTCATCTGGATGGATGGCGCTTTCGTGCCGTGGCGCGAGGCGAAAGTCCATGTGCTCACCCACGCCCTGCACTATGCCAGCAGCGTCTTCGAAGGCGAACGGGCCTACAACGGCAGGATCTTCAAGAGCCGGGCTCACAGCGAACGGCTCCTGAAGTCCTGCGACTATCTCGACATTCCCCGACCGATGACCGTCGAGGAACTGGACGCCGCGAAAGCCGACACCCTCGCGAAGTCCGGCCTAACCGACGCCTATGTCCGCCCGGTGATCTGGCGCGGCTCCGGCCCCGACATGGGTGTCGCTTCCGCCCGCAACCCGGTCCACACCGCCATCGCGGTCTGGGAATGGGGCGCCTATTACGGCGATGCCAAGATGAAGGGCGCGAAGCTCGACATTTCCGCCTGGAAACGCCCCAGCCCGGAAACCATCCCCTGCTTCGCCAAGGCCAGCGGGCTTTACATGATCTGCACCATGTCGAAACACGCCGCCGAGGCCAAGGGCTGTTCGGACGCCCTGATGATGGACTACCGCGGCTATGTCGCCGAAGCGACGGGTGCCAACGTGTTCTTCGTCAGGGACGGGGCGGTCCACACGCCAAAACCCGACTGCTTCCTCAACGGCCTGACCCGGCAGACGGTGATCGAACTGCTGCAGAAGAAGGGAATCGAGCTGATCGAGCGCCATATCGAGCCTTCGGAACTCGAAAGTTTCGAACAGTGCTGGCTGACCGGCACCGCCGCCGAAGTGACGCCGGTCGGTCAGATCGGCGACTACAGCTTCGAGGTCGGCGCCCTGACCCGGGACATCGCAAAGACCTACGAACTGTTCGTCCGCGCCTGAACCGGCGGACGGCCCCGCCATCCCCGCGCCGCCGCCCCGTCCGCCCTAGACGGGCACCGGGCGGCGGCGCGTCAGTCCGACGGTTCCCCGTCATCCGGTGACCAGGCGAGAATATCGCCCGGCTGACAGTCGAGCGCGGCACAGATCCGCGCCAGCGTCGCAAAGCGCACGCCCTTGACCTTGCCGGATTTCAGCAGGCTCAGGTTGGTTTCGGAAATTCCGACGATCTCCGCCAGTTCCCGCGACCGCATCTTCCGCCGCGCCAGCATCACGTCCAGTTCGACAACAATTCCCAAACCGTTCACACAAACTGGCGGTTTTCGTCCGCCATTTCCGCCGCCGCGCCATGCGCCCAGCCGAGCACCAGCGCCAGGGCGCCGAAGAACGCGACCTCAACCACCGCACCGGGCAGCCGGATCATCAGCATCCGTTCGCCGGGCGGATTGGCCCAGGTCAGGACCAGAACCGCCAGTGTCGGCAGAAGAAACCGCACCAGCGCCAGCAGGATCAGCAGGACGCCGAACATCCGCAGATGCCGTGCCGGTTCGCGGTCGAGAATGCGCCGGTCGTGAAAACAGCCGAACAGCCGGAACAGATGCCAGAGCGCCGCCACCGGCACGCCAAGACCGGCCAGGACCAGCGGCACCAGCAGCAAATGCTGCACACCGCCCGGACCGGCCGCCGCACCCGGCAGAACGGACTCCGCCGCCCCGGCCATGAGCGAAGGCCGCAGGATCAGCGCCGCCGCCAGCCCGACAAGAAAAACAATCGCTGCAAGCACCAGCCAGCGCAACACGCCGCTGACACTCGCCACCCGGTCCAGCCCCGCGTCGGTCATGCCATTATCCCCCTTTCGCGACTCACTTTTTTATGTAAAACATAAATTTCTTAGCATTCAAGGTAAAACTCCATGCGTATTCCCCTTGCCCTGTTCCTGCTCGCCGGATGTGCGCCCGTTCCGCCGGCCTCCATGCAGGCTCTTTCCGGAGTCGATGTCCTGAGCGTCAGCAGCGCCGATCTGGCGGTCGCCGTGGACCTCACCGCGCCGCTCGCCATTGAACCGGGGTCGGCCACGCTGTTTCTCGGCGCGACCGGCAAGGACGGCATCTCCACGGGCGGCACGTTCATCCTCGCCCGGCGCGCCGCCGCGTCCGAGGGGCGGGACGGCGCCAACCGTCATGTCTACCGGATTTCGGCCGCCGATCTCGCGGCATTCGATGCGCTGCGTGCCGAGATTTCCGAAATGAAGGCGGCGGACCCGGACGCGGTAGACGGCAGGGTCTCGGTACAGGCCCGTCCGTGCCGCACCGGCCCCGTTCCGGCGGACAAACCGTTGCAGATGAGCACCGCGATACGCCTTGCTGCCGATGGTCCGTTCCTGCCCCTGCTTCAAAACCTCGATCTGCGCCAGGCCGCCGGAACGATGGAAACCGCCCTGCCCGACGTCATTCCGCCCTGCACGTCTGGCAGTCCCGCAATCTCCCGGTTATGAGGAGGAAACTGTCAGGAAATACCAATGCCCACACAAAGGATCATCATCGACACCGACCCCGGCCAGGATGATGCCATCGCCATACTCCTCGCGTTCGCCAGCCCCGAAATAGAGGTTCTGGGAATAACGACGGTCGCTGGCAACGTGCCGCTGGCGCTGACCACCAAGAACGCGTTGAAATGCTGCGAACTGGCCGGACGACCGGATGTCGGGGTCTATGCCGGTGCCGAAGCGCCGCTGTCACGCCCACTGGTCACCGCGGAATACGTGCACGGCGCCAGCGGCCTCGACGGGCCGGACCTGCCGGAACCGGCCATGACGCCGCGCGCCGGCCATGCGGTGGATTTCATCGTCGACACCCTGCGGCGCGAACCGGCGGGAACGGTGACGCTCTGCACCCTCGGCCCCCTCACCAACATCGCGCTGGCCTTTGAGGGCGCGCCGGACATCGTGCCGCGCGTCAAACGCATCGTCGCCATGGGCGGCGGCGCCTTCGAGGGCGGCAACACCACCCCGGTCGCGGAATTCAACATTCTTGTCGATCCCCACGCCGCCCAGGCGGTGTTCCATGCCGGTGTGCCGGTCACGCTGATGCCGCTCGACGTGACACACAAATGCCTGACCAAGGCCAGCCGCATTCAGAAATACCATGATCTCGGCACCCCGGTCGGCAAGGCCACCGCCGCACTGCTGGAGTTCTTCGAACGTTTCGACGAACGCAAATACGGCTGCGACGGCGGTCCGCTGCACGACCCGACGGTGATCGCATGGCTGCTTGCCCCGGAGATGTTCGCCGGGCGCGACGTCAACCTCGAGGTCGAGACCCGCTCGGAGCTGACCATGGGACAGACGGTCACCGACTGGTGGCATGTCACCGACCGCCCGCGAAACGTCCATTTCGTGCGCGACATCGACGACGACGCCTTTTTCGATCTGCTGTTCGAGCGCATCAGCCGCCTCTAGGTGCGCGGAGGGCGCCGCCAGGCGGATTTCCACCCAAACCGGGCCGATTTCCGCCGCGGCGATGCTTTTGGCGCCACATTCACGAAACTTTGGCAATTGTGGGCGACGGTTAATCATGACGAACCTTGAGCGGAGGGACGTCATGGCCTACATTGTCGTTGACGCCGGCACACACGGCGTCTCACTCAAGGAGGAGACTGCACTGTCTCAATACAACCCGGCGGTCGACACCGCCACCCCGACAACGGCACTGCCGCCGTCACCGGGTCACATCGACAGCGACCTGCTGCTGTCCACCATCCTCGCCTCGCTCGACGACGACAAGGCAGAGGATGTCATCACGGTCCCCCTCGCCGGAAAGTCCGAAATGGCCGATCACATGGTGATTGCGTCAGGCCGGTCCTCGCGCCAGGTTGCCGCGATCTGCGACAAACTTGCCGACCGCCTGAAGAAGGACCTTGGCATCATCGCCCGGTTCGAGGGCAGGGAAACCGGTGACTGGGTGCTTCTGGATGCCGGCGACGTCATCGTGCACGTGTTCCGCCCCGAAGTCCGCGACTTCTACCAGCTCGAAAAGATGTGGATGACGGATCCGAAACCTGCGTCGCACCCGTCCAAGACCGTCTGAGCCGGACGCTTGCGCGTAACCATTGCTGCCGTGGGACGGCTTCGCGCCGGACCTGAGGCATCGCTTGTCGACGACTACCTGACGCGGTTCGACCGCACCGGCCGCGCACTTGGGCTGGGCCCTGCGAAGATCATCGAAGTTGAGACAAAACGCGGCGGCGGCGTAGCGGCGGAAGCCGATCTGCTGCGGGCGGCACTGCCCAAAGGAGCACTGGTCCTCGCCCTTGATGAACGCGGCCGCAGCTATACCTCGCCACAGTTCGCCGAACGCCTTCAGGCCTGGGCCGACGCCGGCACCCGCGATCTCGCCCTTGTCATCGGCGGCGCCGACGGTCTGAGCCCGGAGTTCCGCGACGCGGCCGATCACCTTCTCTCCTTTGGCAGCATGGTCTGGCCGCACATGCTGGTGCGGGTGATGCTCACCGAACAGCTCTACCGTGCCGCCTCAATTCTCGCCGGCAGCCCCTACCACCGCGAATGAAACGGGTCTGTTTCAAACGGCTAACGGTTTTGTGATCCGGACCCTGCCGTCACCGAACCGTCACACCTTACCGCCCGTTCCGCCAAGACCGCCGCTTTGCTCAACAATCCGCCGCATCCGGTCGCAAGCCGCGCCTCGCGTCCGATCCGCCACGGCACCGCCAGTTCCGCGGTCAACGACTGGCAAAGGGCCCAGCTATGATGTAGCGTTGTACCGAATTCTCCTCTTAAATCACATGTAGTATTCATTCCATGTCCAGCGTTCCCCAGGAAGTCGCGGCCTCGATGCCGCGCAAAGCGGTTTTCATCGCCATGATGGCCGCATTGATGGCGGTTCCCGCCATGTCGATTGACATCATCCTGCCGGCCCTGCCGCAGGTCCGGGCGGACTTCGCCGTCGAAAACGCCAACAGCCAGCAAAACGTCATCATCCTGTTCATGGTGGGTTTCGCCATCGGACAGCTGTTCTACGGCCCGCTCTCGGACTGGCTCGGCCGCAGACAGGTGCTGCTGGCGGCGCTGCTGCTCTATGTCCTGGCCTCCATCGCCTGTCTGCTCGCCACCAGCTTCGAAACCCTGCTGCTCGCCAGGGTCATCCAGGGTCTCGGCGCGGCCGGCGCGCGGATTGTCGGCGTGGCGGTTGTGCGCGACACCTATTCCGGACGCGACATGTCGCAGATCATGTCCTTCGTGATGGCGGTGTTCATGCTGGTGCCGATTATATCCCCGTCGCTTGGCACCGCGATCCTGTTTCTCGGCGACTGGCACCTGATCATTTGGGTGATGGTGGCGGCCTCCGCCGCCATGACCGTCTGGATGTGGGCCGATCTGCCGGAAACCCACCCGGCCGAACAGCGGGAACCGCTCTCCATGGCATGGATGGGCCATGCCCTGAAGGAGATTGTCACCTCCCGGCTGACACTCGGCTACACGCTCGCCACCGCCGTGGTTTTCGGCAGCATGATGGGATACGTCAGTTCCGCCCAGCAGATCTTCGTCGAGTATTACCAGCTCGGAAACCTGTTTCCGATCGCCTTCGCCTGCGTGTCGAGCGGCCTGCTGCTCGCCTCCTGGGTCAACGGCCGCTACGTCGAGGTCGTCGGCATGCGCCGGATGTCGCACGCGGCGGTGGTCGGCTATCTGCTGTCGGCCCTGATCGGCCTCGTCGTGCTGCGGACCATCGACCCGCCGGCGCCGGTGTTTGTCGCCCTGCTGTCGTTCAACCTGTTTTTCTTCGGCCTGATGATGCCGAATTTCAACGCGCTGTCGATGGAACCGATGGGCCGCATCGCCGGGACGGCCTCGTCCTTCATTGGCGCGGTCACCACCGGCATCGGCGCGGTGCTCGGCTGGCTGATCGGACACTTCTTCGACGGCACCCCGGTGCCGCTGCTGACCGGAACCCTGCTGATGGGCGCGCTCTGCTTCGGCATCACCCTCTATTCCGAAAAGGGGCGCATGTTCAACGCGACCCGCTAGCCCCTGCCGGAGGCCGGCACTGACGCCAGGCCTCCGACAGCGCCATGCCGGCGGCCATGGCGACATTCAGGCTCCGGCCGCCGCCGGGCATCGGGATCCTGAGCCGCACGTCTGCGGCGGCATGCACCTCATCGGGAACCCCGGCGCTTTCCCGACCCACCATGAGCATGTCACCGGGCCGAAAGGCGAAATCCCACAGCCCCGTCTCCGCCCTGGTGCTCAGCAGCACCAGCCGCCCGGGCCTCGGCTCCGCCTGAAACGTGTTCCACGACACATGCTGCCGAACCGGCGCCATGGCCGCGTAATCCATCGCCGCGCGGCGCAGCGCCCGGTCGGTCAGCGCAAAGCCGCAGGGGCCGATCACGTGCAGATCGGCACCAAAACAGGCGCAGAGACGAATCATCGCGCCGAGGTTCGGCGCGATGTCCGGCTGGTATGCTGCGAGTGCGAACATTCGTCCGATAATTCCCCTGCAGGCCCGGTGCAGCGCGGAAAGTTGCTGGACCAGCGTTGCCAAAAGCACTAAACCACTAACAATTCCCGGCCAATACCCTGTCTGGCCGGGACCGAAATGTACCCCAGCGGGGGCTCAGGCAAGGAGTACAGTGCGTGTCTCACGTTGACGATGACGGCGGCAGCCGACGGGATTTCCTCTATGTGGCCACCGGAGCCGCCGGCGCAATCACGGTCGGTGCCGCGGTCTGGCCCCTGGTCAACCAGATGAATCCCAGCGCCGATGTCCAGGCGATGGCGTCCATCCAGGTCGATGTCTCGGCCGTGGAACCCGGCACCCAGCTCACCGTCAAATTCCTTGGCAAGCCCGTGTTCATCCGCCGCCGCACCCCGCAGGAAATCGAGGAGGCAATCGCCGACCTTGGTGGCGACGTGTCGCCGCTCGGCGACCAGAACGCCCGCAACCCGAACCTTCCGCCCGATGCGCTCGCCGTGGATGAAAACCGCGTGCTCGAGGGCAATGAGGAATGGCTGGTTATGATCGGGGTCTGCACCCATCTCGGCTGCGTTCCGCTGGGCAATGCCGGCGAGTTCGGCGGCTGGTTCTGCCCGTGCCACGGATCGCACTACGACCGCTCGGGCCGCATCCGCAAGGGGCCGGCACCGGAGAACCTGCATATCCCGGTTGCGAAATTCGTCTCCGAAAACGTCATTGAGCTGGGCTGAGGTAGTAGGCAATGAGTGGCATCCCGCACGACCATTACGAACCGAAATCCGGCATCGAAAAGTGGATCGAGTCCCGTCTGCCGATCATCGGCATCCTGTACTCGACACTGATGATCCCGACCCCGAAGAACCTCAACTGGATGTGGATCTGGGGCATCGTTCTGACCTTCTGTCTGGCGCTGCAGATCATCACCGGCATCACGCTGGTCATGCACTACACCCCCGACACGACGCTGGCCTTTGCCTCGGTCGAGCACATCATGCGCGACGTGAACGGCGGCTGGGCCCTGCGCTACCTGCATGCCAACGGCGCCTCGCTGTTCTTTGTCGCGGTCTACGCCCACATCTTCCGCGGCCTCTATTACGGCTCCTACAAGGCCCCGCGCGAAATCACCTGGATCATCGGCATGATCATCTTCCTGCTGATGATGGCCACCGGCTTCATGGGCTACGTTCTGCCCTGGGGTCAGATGTCGTTCTGGGGAGCCACGGTGATCACCGGCCTGTTTGGCGCCATCCCGCTGGTGGGTGAAAGCATCCAGACCTGGCTGCTCGGCGGACCGGCGGTGGACAACGCCACCCTGACCCGGTTCTTCTCGCTCCACTACCTGCTGCCCTTCGTGATCGCGGCCCTTGTCGCAGTGCACATCTGGGCTTTCCACACCACGGGCAACAACAACCCGACCGGTGTTGCGGTCCGCCGCACGTCCAAGGCCGAGGCACAGAAGGACACCCTGCCGTTCTGGCCCTACTTCGTCATCAAGGACCTGTTCGCCCTGGCGCTGATTCTCGCTGTCTTCGCGGCGATCGTCGGCTTCATGCCGAACTTCCTTGGCCACCCGGACAACTATATCGAGGCGAACGCCCTGGCGACACCGGCGCATATCGTGCCGGAATGGTACTTCCTGCCGTTCTACGCCATGCTGCGCGCGATCACCTTCGACATCCTGTTCATCAACTCGAAACTCGGCGGCGTGATCGCGATGTTCGGTTCGATCATCGTCCTGTTCCTCGTGCCGTGGCTGGACACCAGCCGCGTGCGCTCGGGCCGCTACCGGCCGATGTTCAAGGTCTGGTTCGTGCTGCTGGTGATCGATTTCTTCCTGCTGATGTGGTGTGGCGCCATGCCGGCCGAGCAGCCCTACGTGATCATCAGCCAGCTCGGCACCCTGTTCTGGTTCGGCTTCTTCCTCGTGATCCTGCCGCTGCTGGGTCTGTTCGAGAAACCGCTGCCGCAACCCGAAACCATCGAGGCCGATTTCAGGGCGCACTACCCTGACGCCGGTGGCGGTGACGTTCCCGCCGCCCGGCCGACCGCCGCAGAATGACCGCGAGAGAGGACAGAAAAATGACACGACACCTTCTTCTCTCCGGGCTCGTCGCACTTGGCCTGCTGGGCGCTCCGGCGGCCGTGCAGGCCGCGGGAGGCGAGCAGCACGTCCACGACTACAGCTTCTCCTTCGAGGGGCCGTTCGGCAGCTACGACCAGTCGCAGCTGCAGCGTGGGCTGCAGGTCTACACCGAGATCTGCGCGGCCTGTCACGGCCTGAAATTTGTCCCGTTCCGCACCCTGTCGGATCACGGCGGGCCGGCGCTCGAGGAAGCGCAGATGCGGGCCTATGCGGCACAGTACGAAGTTTTCGACCCCGAACTCGATGACTTCCGCCCCGCCTCGCCCACCGACCACTTTCCGCCGTCGTCGCTGTCCAACGCGCCCGACCTCAGCCTGATGGCCAAGGCCCGCGCCGGATTTCACGGACCGTTCGGCACCGGCATCAACCAGTTCCTGCGCGGCATCGGCGGGCCGGAATACATTGCCTCTATGCTCACCGGCTTCACCGGCGAAACCGAGGAAATGGCCGGCACCACCCTCTACGAAAACGAGGCCTTCGGCGGCTACATGGCGATGAACCCTGTTCTGCTGGGCGACGACGTGGAATATGCCGACGGCACCCCGGCGACGGTCGAACAGGAAGCGCTGGACGTCGCCGCCTTCCTGATGTGGACCGCGGAACCGAAGATGATGGACCGCAAATCCGCCGGCCTCACCGGCGTGCTGTTCCTGATCCTGCTGACGGTTCTGCTCTACTACACCAACAAGAAACTCTGGGCCCCGCACAAGGGCAAGGGCAAGGGCCCGCACGCCTGACCCGGGCGGAAGCCGAACGGAGACGAAACAGGACCGGGACGCCCTCCCGGTCCTTTTTTTCGGCCCCGGCGTCCCTACGCCATCGCCGGAATCGGGAACCGAATACGCCTCCCGCAGTTGTCACCATGTCCCACCCTGACCGTCCCCCATCTGCAAGCGAGCCCCCATGATCCTCTCCATCCGCGCCGACCTCGAATACACCCTCACCGGCATGAACAGCATCCTGCTGCAGCTGGAAGCAGCCGGAATGGTCGACCAGCAGATCATCGAGGCCAATATCGAGATCCTGACCCCGCATTATTTCGCCCGCGTCCCCGGCGAGGACATGATCGGTGAGCGGATCTGGCTTCAGGCAGAAGACAGCCTGACCTGCCACTATTCCGCCAAAATCGCGGTTACCCGTGAAAACCCCGATTTCTCCGCCCTGCCCCAGGTGGAGATGCACCGGCTTTCCGGCGATGCGGTCAAATACCTGATGAGTTCGCGCTACAGCGAATCCGACAAGTTCCAGAGCTTCGTCGAAGCCGAATTCGGCGATCTGACCGGCGGGCCGCGCATCGCCGCCATCCGCGACTGGATTGCGGCGAAATTTGAATACACGCCCGGTTCCAGTGACGGCCAGACCACCGCCATGGACACGTTCGTCCAGCGCCGGGGCATCTGCCGCGATTACGCCCATGTGATGGTGACCCTCGCCCGCGCCTCCGGCATCCCGGCCCGGATGGTCAGCGTCTACGGTATCGGCGTCGAACCGCAGGACTTTCACGCGGTGGCCGAGGTTTACCTCGGCGACGACTGGCACCTGGTCGATGCCACCGGCATGTGCGACGCGGCCTCCATGGCCCGGATCGGCGTCGGCCGCGACGCCGGCGACGTCGCCTTCATGTCGGTTTTCGGCAACGGCGCGCAGATGGTCAGCCAGCAGGTCAGTGTTGAAAGCGATCCGGATGCCGTAAAGACCGGCGGCTGAAAAACCGGCGGAGTAGTATCCGGGTAATACCCGCTGCCGCCAGGGCACGGCTATACTCCTCCCGAAACAAAACCAGGGGGAGACAACCAGTCATGACCAGGATTCTGATGATTACCGGCGATTTCACCGAAGACTACGAAACCATGGTACCGTTCCAGACACTGCTGGCCTGCGGCTACACGGTCGACGCGGTCTGCCCGGGAAAGAAGTCCGGCGACAGCGTCGCCACCGCGATCCACGATTTCGAAGGCGACCAGACCTATACGGAAAAACCCGGCCACCGCTTTGCCCTCAACGCCACCTTCGACGAGATCGACGTCTCCGCCTATGATGCGCTGCTGATCCCCGGCGGGCGCGCGCCGGAATACCTGCGCCTCAACGGCAGGGTGATCGAAATGGTCAAACATTTCTTCGAGGCGGACAAACCCGTCGCCGCGATCTGCCACGGCGCGCAGCTTCTCGCCGCCGCCCGCGTCATCGACGGCCGCGAGGTCTCCGCCTATCCCGCCTGCCGGCCGGAGGTCGAACTGGCCGGCGGCCGCTACGCCGACATCGCCATCGACGGCGCCGTGACCGACGGCAATCTGGTGACCGCACCGGCCTGGCCCGCCCACCCTGCCTTTCTCTCCCAGTTCATGAAGCTGATGCAAACCCGCGTCGCCAAAGCCGCTTGACCCGGAGCTGCCGGCCATGATCCTGTCATGGCCGGCAGCGCAGACGGTTCCGGGGAGAAAATCATGTGCCGACTGTTCATCAACGCCGACCCCGCGCTCTGGGTCAGTTCCACCCGTTCGATGCGGATCGAGGGCATGGTGACCAGTGTGCGGCTGGAGAATTTCTTCTGGTCGATCCTTGAGGAAATCGCCGACCGCGACGGCATGAACGTGGTGCAGCTCATCACCAAACTGCACTGCGAATCGATCGACGCCGGCCACGACCTCGGCAATTTCACCAGCTTCCTGCGCGTCTGCTGCGGCCGCTATCTCGGCCTGCAACTCTCCGGCGACCTGTCGCGCGACCGGCGGATTCCCATTGCCGCCATCGACGCCGACATCGCCCTCGCCGCCGAGCGCCGCCGCTACAACTGAGCCTCGCGGCGCCTCAACCCCACTGCGCCACCTGCGCCGACGCGGTCGCAAACGCCCGCTCCGCCATCACCTCCAGCGGCAGCCTGCGGAACGTCTCCGAGAGGATCTCGACCCCCCAGGGGCCGGAATACCCAGCGGCGACAACCGACCCGATGAAGCTGCGCTGGTCGAGATCGCCCTCACCAGGCAGTTCCCGGTGCCGAACAGTATCCTCCCACAGGCTTCCACGAATTTCAGTCCGCGCATCGTCCAGTTCCACTGCACCAATATATTGCGCCGGAATGTCGCGGATCTGCGCAAGCGGAACGTTGCCCCGCGCCAGATGCCACAGATCGATCAGCAGACTGCCGTTGGCATGCCCGGCGCCTTCGACAATGGCCCGCCCGACCTCAATGGTGCGGACATTGGAAAACGGCATGATCTCCAGCACCGCGCCGCAGCCGACATTCTGCGCGTCCTCCGCGACGCCGTGAAACGCCTCCGCCATCACCGCCACCTGCGGCACCAGTTCCGCCGCGGTCGGCCGGGCGATGTCCGCGCCAAGCCCCGGCGCCACCTTGATGTGTCGCGCCCCCAGCGCTTCGGCTGAGGTCAGGATTTCCCGCCGCATCGCGTCCGACCGCTGCCGCGCGGCGCCGGTGCGAAACCAGTCCGACAGAAACTCCAGTTCGATGTGCCTGATGCCGTTGTCATCGGCAATCCGCCGCATGTCCGCGAGGCCGATCCGCGACGCCGTCGCCTGCACGTCCGCAAGGATCAGCCCCATGCCGGAAAACCCCGCCCGGCCCGCCACCTCGGCCCGCGCCCGGAACGGGATCGGGCTGACTTCGCTCGGCCCGAACGGAAACACATCCCCCGCCAGCGTGAAATAGGACGCGAGAAACTCCGGCGCGCTCTTCAACCCCATACCCGACAAATCACCTCAGACACCAACCGGCTACGCCGCCGCGACATTTTCCCGCACCCAGGCCAGTACCCGGCCCGCATCCTCATCCGGCGGAAACACCGGATAATGCACCTGGACAATCACCCCATCCCGGGCGATCAGCGACAGCCGGCGCAGAAGCCGTTTTCCCTCCACCTCCATGGTCGGCAGGTGCATGGCGTCGGCCAGCCACAGCTCGTGGTCGGACAGCAGCGGAAACGGCAGATTCAGCCGCGCCACCGCCTCCTGCTGGACCGGCGTGGTCTGCACCGAAACCCCGAACACCCGATCGACCCCGGCTTCTCGCAGTTCGGCGAAATGGTCGCGGTAGGCACAGCTCTGCGGCGTACAGCCCCGGGCTCCCGGGATCATGTCCCAGTCCTTCGGCAGCGCACTGCCCGGCGCCGCCGTCATCGGAAACGCATAGAGCACCAGAACCCCGGCCAGCGTCGACAGCACCAGATCGGTCCCGTCGGTCGCGCGCAGCACCACATCCGCCAGATGCCGCCCCAACAGATGATCCGCCCCACCGTCATCCTGCGGTTCCGGCAGCGCGCTCCAGTCGACATCTCCAGCCATTCGCCCCTCCTCCCGACACGTCTTGAAACCAGCCTAACCGATCGCCGTCCTTCCAGGCAACAAACCCGGCGTCAGAGCGGCCAAAACACCAGGATCGCCGGGATCGACACCGCGATGACAATGATTTCCAGCGGCAGGCCCATCCGCCAGTAATCCCCGAACCGGTACCCCCCCGGACCGAGGATCAGCGTGTTGTTCTTGTGACCGATCGGCGTCAGAAAGGCCGCCGAGGCGGCGACGGCGACCGCCATCAGAAACGGATCGGGCGACACGTCGAGCCGGTTCGCCATCTGGATCGCCACCGGCGCCGCGACGATTGCCGTCGCCGTGTTGTTGAGCACGTCCGACAGCGTCATCGTCACCACCATCAGCACCGTCAGGATCATCCAGGCGGGCCACCCTTCGGAAAATGAAATCAGCCACCCGGCGATCAACTCCGTTCCGCCGGATGTCTCTAGCGCCGCCCCGAGCGGAATCATCGACCCCAGCAGCACCACCACCGGCCATTCGATATGGTCATAGATCCCTTCCAGCGGCAGAACCCCGGTCAGAACATAGGCCACCACGACAAGTCCGAGAGCGATCGGCAGGTAGATCAGCCCGAAGCTGGCCGCGGCAACGGCCCCGGCAAAGAGACCGATCGCCAGCCAAACCTTGCTGTCGTTGGTCACCGCCAGCCCCCTGTCCGCCAGCGGCAGACAGCCGAGCCAGGTCGCCACCTCGTCCGCGGAATCCGACGGCGTCAGCACCAGCAGTATGTCGCCGGGCCGGATCACCGTCTTGAGGATTTCGGTCCGGATCCGCCTTCCCTGCCGCGAAATGCCCAGCAGGATCGCACGCCTGCGCCAGGCCAGGCCGACCCGGTGCGCGGTGCGGTTGGCGATCCGCCCGTCCGCCCGCACCACCATCTCGGTCACCGACAGCCCGACGGTCGCGGCTTCCAGATACGCCTCGCGCGTCGGATCGGCGAACCGCAGCCCGTGTGCCGAGCGCAGGGCGTCGAGCGCCTCCGGATCGGCTTCGAGCACCAGCGCATCGCCTTCCCGGATTTCCATCCGCCGCGCCGAGCCGAAATGCCGGGTTCCGTCCCGCGACAGACCGAGAAGGGCGACATTGTCCTCCGACGCCTCATCGGCAAACGCACCGGCGATCTGACCGATCAGACCCGAGTCCTCCCCGACCACCAGTTCGGCGATATAGACGTTCTGCTCACCGTCCGCCTGCTCCGCGCTTTCGTCGCGCGGAATGAACCGCCAGCCCACCAGCGCCACGAAGGCGAGACCGGCCACCGCTGCCAGCCCGCCGACCGGCGCGAAATCGAACATGCGGAACGGCTCGCCCAGCGCCTGCCCCCGGATCGAGGCGATGATGATGTTCGGCGGCGTGCCGATCAGCGTCGCCATCCCGCCCAGAATCGTCGCGAAGGACAGCGGCATCAGGCTGAGCCGCGCCGCCCGCCCCGCCTTGCGCGCGGTCTGGATATCCACCGGCATCAGCAGCGCCAGCGCCGCCACATTGTTCATGAACGCCGACAGCACCGCGCCAATGCCGCCCATCAGCGCGATGTGACTGCCGAGGTGGCGCGACGAATCGATCAGGGTTCGGGTAATCAGATACACTGCCCCCGACCGCACAAGCCCGGCCGACACCACCAGCACCAGCGCCACCACCAGCGTCGCCGGATGGCCGAAGCCGGAAAACGCCTCCTCCGTCGGCACCACGCCGAGAACCACCCCGGCCAGCAGCGCCGAGAACGCCACCATGTCATAGCGGAACCGACCCCAGATCAGCAGGGCGAACACCCCGGCAAACAGTGAAAACAGAATGATCTGATCCGGTGTCATGGTCCCTCCAGGCATCGCGCCATGGAACCCGCGCACCGGGCCGGGCGCAAGCCGTTTGTCTGCACGGCCCGGCCCCCGGCGATCCCCCGCCGCATCCCGTCTGTACCCCGTCAGCAGATTGACGCACACTCCGGCAAATTCAGCGCACCGACACAGGACCTCCGCCCATGACACCGAGCAACCGGCCGGACGAAACCACCCTCACCTTCGATGTCGAGGACATGCCGGTCGTCGGCACCCTCACACGCCCCGCCGGCCCTCCGGCGCCGGCTGTTCTGCTGCTGCACGGCTTTACCGGCAGCCGCGACGAAAAGGAGATCACCGGCACCGGCGAGGGCGTGTTCTCCCGCACCGCGCGGCTGCTTGCAGAGGCCGGCTACGCCAGCCTGCGGATTGATTTTCGCGGCTCCGGCGACAGCACCGGCGGCATGTCCTGGGCGGAAACCACCTATTCGACCCAGATCGCCGACGCCTGTGCCGCCATCGACCTGCTCGCCGCGCGCGAGGACGTGGACGCCGCGCGCCTTGCTGTGCTCGGCTGGTCCCAGGGCGGCCTCGTCGCGATGCATGCCGCCGCCGCCCGCCCGGACATGGTCAAAACCGCGATCCTCTGGGCGCCGGTGATCAACTCCCTCTACAGCATCGCCGGCCTGTTCGGCGCCACCACCGTCGCCCGCGCATTGGCCGATCCCCCCGATACCACGATCACGGCAACACTATCCTGGGGCGGCGAAACCACACTCAACGCGCGGTTCTTTCAGGAAATGGTCACAACCAGCACCCCCGCCGCCGCCGCGCTCTACCCCGGACCGCTGAAGGTGATCGTCGGCAGTCTCGACACCGCCGTGGCACCACAGCCGGCCTCGGGGGAAGTGCTGATGCGCTACCACCGGGGCATTCACGACCTCAGCGTGTTCGAAACCGATCACGCCTGGGGTGCCGAGGACGGCCCACAAACAATTGATGGCGAAATGCTGCCAACCACCATCGCCTGGCTGAAATCCCACCTCTAGTCTGCTATGTCTGACTGTGCGACGGTCTGGAACAATGAAAACGGCAACGGGCCCTCGGCCCAGACAGGAAGGGTAAGCTCCATGAAAGTATCACGACGTCAATCGCTTCGCCTCGGCGCCTCCTCGCTCGGAGCCCTCTCGCTCGGCTCGGCCCTGCCCTTCGCCGCTACGGCGCAGTCGGCGCCCGCGGGGGACGAACACATGGGCGCCTCCGGTCCCATCACCATCTGGCCGGTCAATCACGCCTCCTTCGTCATGCAGGTGCCGGGCATGGTGATCTATGCCGACCCGGTGGGCGATCCGTCCCTCTATGCCGGACTGCCTCCGGCGCAGCTGATTCTCGTCACCCACGAGCACGGCGACCATTACAATGCCGATACCCTCGCCGCCCTGGTCTCGGACAACACCGTTCTCGTCACCAACCCGGCGGTCTACGGCATGCTGCCTGAAGACCTGAAGGCCAAGGCCACCGCCATCGCCAACGGCGAGGTCATGAGCGTCAACGACGTCGGCATCGAGGCGGTCCCCGCCTACAACACCACCGCCGACCGGCTGCAGTACCACCCGGAAGGCCGCGACAACGGCTATGTGGTCACCGTCGATGACCGCCGCATCTACATCGCCGGCGACACCGAGGACATTCCGGAAATGCGGGCGCTCCGGGACATCTACATCGCCTTCCTGCCGATGAACCTGCCCTATACCATGACGGTGGAACAGGCGGCTTCGGCGGCACTCGAATTCAAACCGGGCATCGTCTACCCGTACCACTACCGCGACAGCGACCCGATGGCCTTCGCCGGACTGGTCAACGAAGGCAACGACGCCATCACCGTCATCGTCGGCCCCTGGTACGCCTGACGGGCGCTGAGGGTCCCGGCCGCTCCGTTCCGGTTCCCTCACAACACGGGCAGCGCCCGCCGTCGGGAGCGGACGGGCGCTGCCAGGCCTGCGGCGAGGCGGAACGGTGGGGCCGGCGATCCCTGACACCCGGCCGAACGGTCCCCCCGGCGACAGTCGAACCGGAACCCCCGGATCTCCACGGCGCGGCTTTTCTCCCGCGCCGGCGTGCGCTAGGACATGCGGACAGCAAGAGGTCCGCATCCATGTCCCTGAATTCCTTCGGCCACCTGTTCCGCGTCACCACCTGGGGCGAGAGCCACGGCCCGGCGCTCGGTGCCACCGTCGACGGCTGCCCGCCGGGCGTTCCGCTGACCGAAGCCGACATCCAGCCGTGGATGGACGCCCGCAAACCCGGCCAGAACAAATACACCACCCAGCGCCAGGAAGCCGACCAGGTCGAGATCCTCTCCGGCACCTATGAGGGCAAAACCACCGGCACGCCGATCCAGCTGATGATCCGCAACACCGACCAGCGCTCGAAGGATTACGGCGAGATCGCCCGGAAATTCCGCCCCGGCCATGCGGACATCACCTACTGGCAGAAGTACGGCATCCGCGACCCGCGCGGCGGCGGCCGCTCCTCCGCCCGGGAAACCGCCGCCCGCGTCGCCGCCGGCGCCGTCGCCCGTGCCGCGCTGGCATCGCTTGCTCCCGGCCTGACAATCCGCGGCGCCATGGTGCAGATGGGCCCGCACGGCATCGACCGGGCCGCCTTCGACTGGGCGGAAGTGCCGCGAAATCCGTTCTGGTGCCCCGATCCGGCCGCCGCCGCCGCCTGGGCCGGCGAACTCGACGCCCTGCGCAAATCCGGCAATTCGGTCGGCGCGGTGATCGAGGTCCAGGCCTCCGGCACCCCCGCGGGCCTCGGCGCCCCGGTCTACGGCAAGCTCGACACCGATCTTGCCGCCGCGATGATGTCGATCAACGCGGTCAAGGGGGTCGAAATCGGCGCGGGTTTCGCCGCCGCAACCCTCACCGGCACCGAAAACGCGGATGAAATCACCATGGGCCCCGACGGCCCGGTCTTTTCCTCCAACCACGCCGGCGGCATCCTCGGCGGCATCTCCACCGGCCAGGACCTCGTGGTGCGCTTCGCCGTCAAGCCGACATCTTCAATCCTCGCCCCCCGGAAATCCATCACCCTGACCGGCGAAGAAACCGAAATCGTCACCAAGGGCCGCCACGACCCCTGCGTCGGCATCCGCGCCGTACCGGTGGGCGAGGCGATGATGGCCTGCGTGATCCTCGACCACCTGCTGCTCGACCGTGGCCAGACCGGGGGCGTACGCGGCCCGATAGGCTGACCGGGCGCGCGTCCTGCGGTCAACACGTCGTTGCGACTTGCATGCGCCGAATCGCCTCTCTATCGATGGGCGGGTCATTGATGCGCCCGGACGCTGACCCGCCGGGCCGAAAACAGGATCGAGCACCATGATCGGATTCGCGAAAACCTGGGCAGTCGCTGCCTTCCTGGGCCTGACGGCCGCCGCCGCCACCGCGCCGTTTGCACCGGCCCGCGCCGATTCCGCGTCGGAAATCGATGCCAAGGCGGACATCGCCCTGAACGCCCTGCTGGCAGACTCCGAAACGGCAACCGCGCTGCAGAGCGACGCGAAAGCCATCCTGATCTTCCCGAGCATCGTCAAGGCGGGGCTCGGCATCGGCGGCCAGTATGGCGAGGGCGCCCTGCGCCGCGGCGGCACAACCGTCGGCTACTACAACATCGCCTCCGCCTCCTTCGGTCTCCAGGCCGGCGCCCAGTCCTATTCCCAGGCGCTGTTCTTCATGACCGACGAGGCGCTGGAGAAACTCGACAAGGTGCGGGGATTTGAAATCGGCGCCGACGCCAATGTCGCCGTCGTCAACGAAGGCGCCGGCGTCGACGTCTCGTCGAGCACCGTCCAGGATCCGATAGTCGCCTTTGTCTTTGGTCAGTCGGGTCTGATGGCCGGTGTCACCGTCGAGGGTTCGAAGATCACGAAAATCAACCCGAAATAGCCGGCTTGGTCGGCCGGTCCGACGGCTTGCGGTAGAGCCGGCGCGGCGGCTCCTCGGTCCAGCGGCGCACGGCGCGGGTAAACGAACTCGCACCCGAGTAGCCGAGCTGTGCGCCGATCTCGCTGATCGCCAGGGTGCCTTCCGACAGGTTGCGCAGCGCCCGCTCGCGCCGGACCTCGTCGAGGATGCCGGCGAAGCTGCGGCCTTCTTCCGCCAGCCGCCGCTGCAGGGTCCGCAGACTGCCGCCCGACGCCGCGGCCAGCCGCTCGACCGTCGGCAGGCCGTCGTCGAGCATGCCCTCGATCACAACCTTCGCCGTCGCCGAAAAGCTGCCGTCGCCGCGAATCGTGGTCCAGATATCCGGCGGCACCACCGGTTCGCGGTACTGAAGCTGCGGCGCGATCGGCCGGTCCATGACCGTGTCACTGACCACCAGCCGCAGCCGCCGCGTGCCGGTGGCCTTCAGGTTGGGGCCGAGCCAGCGGGTCAGATGGTCGAGGCCGTGCTCCGGATGCGGCGTCAACTCCGCCCGCTGCAGCGACTCGCCGCAGTGCCCGACCGAATCGAACACCACCTTCATCAGTGCGGCGACATACTGATGCACCAGATGCCGGGTTTCCGGGTCCATCCGGACGGAAATCTCGTCGGTTATCACCACACAGCCTGGCATCTGTACCATTGCGGTGCGTTCGTGGGTACAGTGCCGTGACATCGCCACGCAGCAGAAACCAATCGCATCCCGCGGCGTCGCCATCGACAGCATCATCTGCCCCAGGGTCGCAAGCTGCATCAGGCTGTGGGTCGACACCACCACCCGGCAGCCGATGTCAGGCCCCTCCCGCCGCTGCAGATCCCGCCCGAAGGCCAGGACACTGGCCAGCGGCACCGCCCGGTCGGGGCTGTCCCAGGGAAATCCCGCGAGGTCCACCGCCCGCAGGCGCGGCTCCACCGGACGTCCGTTTTCCTGCATCCAGCGCAGAAACGGCATCAGCACGCCGGCCCTGATCAGTGGAAACGAATGGGACAAGCCACACCTCCGGATACCGTGGCAAAAGGCCGCCACAAGCCACACTCAAATTCACAGTTTGTGGCGCGAAAAGCGAACACGGCCGGTCGCAGCTATCGTAAGGCTATCCGCAGCAGGCTGTCCAGACGGGACCGGCCCGGCACCTTATGGGGAACCACCAACCATGCGCAATCCTGCACAAATTCTTCCCGCGGCCCTGACGGCAGTGGCACTCGCGGGACCCGTCCATGCGCAGATGGCGGACTGGCAGACAGGACTCACCGTCTATGCATGGCTTCCCGGCCTGTCGACGTCGATCGGGACGGATTTCGGCACCGTAGACGCGGACAACAGCAGCAGCGAGGTGCTCGACGCCCTCGACATGGCGTTCATGGCCACCGCCGACGCGAGCAACGGCCGCTGGAGCGTAATCGCCGATCTGCTCTACACCAAACTGTCTGACGAAGAGGACACCCCCTTCGGACTGGCGTTCAACGACGCCGAAATCGAAGCGAAGATCGGCGCGCTGAGCGGCTATGTCGGCTACCGCGTTGCCGAAGGCGCCAATTACGGCATCGACCTTCTCGGCGGCTTTCGCCTGTTCGACGCCACGATTACCACATCGCTCGGCTCCGGCAGGATCCCCGGCATTTCCGACACGATGTCGAAAACCTGGGTCGATCCGCTGATCGGCGCCCGCGGCAACGTCAGCTTCAATGACAGATGGTCGGCAACCGGCGGTTTCGACCTCGGCGGAACGGACACCGAGAGCGACTTCACCTGGCAGGCACTGGCAACGCTCAATTACGCCTTCAGCGACAAATGGACCGCCCGCGCCGGCTGGCGCTACATGCAGATCAGGAACGTCATCGACGACCGCGACGTGACCATCGGCCTGAACGGCCCGGTGATCGGTGTCGCCTACCGGTTTTAACAGTCAACAAACGTTTACAGGACCCGACACAATGCAGGACCATACCGCAAAGCCGCTCTCCCGGCGTACTCTTCTCACCGGCGGCGCCGTACTGGCCGCCGCCGCCGCGACGGCGCCCGCCGCCCATGCCGGCGACGCCGAAGGTCAGTTCCTGTTCGTCCAGACGGCGGATGCCATGACCTGGGATGCGGACAGGAACGAGTTGACCCTCGTCGATGTCAGCCCGGTCACTCTGTTCTTCTCCGACCGGCCGGAGCGCATCGCCGGAAACATGAACACCAGCCGCTTCGTACCGTTCTGGTCGGAAGGCAGCGACAGCTTCCTGTCCGACCCGCCAAACGCCGACATTTCGATCATCGAAAACGGCACCCTGCGGCAGACCGTGGTCGTCCTGCACGATCCGGTGCTTGCAGATGGAAATCTGACCTATACGGTAGAGGTGATCGACGGTGAAATGCCCGACGCCGGCAGCGAGGTTTCGGTATTCATCGACATCGTCGGCATGCCTCTGACCCCGCTCTCCGTCGCCGGGGTTCGCCGCCGCGATTTCAGGCGGGCGGCACTCTACTGATCCACGCGGGGCCCCTGCGCAAACCGATACCGGAGGACAGACATGAGCTACTCCAAGACACTGGCAGGCAGTCTGGTTCTTGCGCTCGGCGTCACCCATGCATGGGCCGATGTCACGCCGGAAACCGTTGAATCCCTTGCCGTTCCCGACCGGATCGAAACCCGCATCGGCACCCTGGAATTCACGGACGGCGCACCGACGGCAGAAACGGCGAAAACCGTCTATGACGCCCTGCTGTTTTCCCAGGCGCTGTCGGTCTACAACAACAGCTTCGGCGGCGCGTCCGCCTATGCGCTCCTGACCGGCGCGGCCGGGATCGGCGCCAAACCGAACGACGTGCTCATCTTCTCGGAACTGATGGATTCGTCCTCGCTCTACCTGACCGCCAATGCCGATACGGTCTACTATCTCAGCGGAATCGACCTCAGCAACGGACCCATGGTCATCGAACAGCCGTCGGATGCCGTCGGCACCATCAACGACATGTGGTTCTCCTGGATCATCGACATCGGCGGGCCAGGCCCTGACCGTGGCTTGGGCGGCAAGTACCTGATCGTACCGCCGGGCTATGACGGGGTCCTGCCCGAGGGTGGATACTTCATTGCCCACTCGAAAACCAACAGCGTGCTCTATGCCGCCCGTGCCTATCTCAAGGACAACGACCCGAAACCTGCCGTCGAAAACGTCAAGGCCAATCTGAAAATCTATCCCTACGTGCCCGCCTCCTATGGCACGAGCATCGCCACCGCACTGGAAGGCGGCGTCAAACTGGCCCCCGAGCCAAAAATTCCCGAGACCACCTTCATCGAGGCCACCGGCAAGTCCTACAACACCATCCCGCCGAGCGGTTTCGGCTTCTTCGAGACGATCAATGCCAACGTCCAGGCCGAACCGGCCACCAGCTATGACGTCGAACTGGCGGGACAACTGGCCGCCATCGGCATCGTCAAGGGCCAGGACTTCTCCCCCGACGACCACATGAAGCAGATCCTCACCGATGCTGCCGCCGTCGGCGCCGCCACCGGCCGGGCGCTGAACTGGCGCCCGTTCAGCCTCCACCCTGACTGGGCCTATTACGAAGGGTCCAACTGGGGCAACATGCTCTGGGAAGGCGGCGCGTTTTTTGAAACGCCACCACCGGCCTTCAGGGACGGCGAATTCCACCCGCACCCGCCGACCGGCGCCCGCACCCTCGACAGCCGCACGGCCTTTTACTACGCCTACACCCTCGACAGCCCCGGGATGATCATGACCATCCCCGAGGTCGGCTCCCAGTATCTGATGGGCTTCCTCGATACGAACGGCGATCCGTTTGACGGCGCCAAAACCTACAGGGTGACCCTGCCGAAAGACATCCCGGCCAAGGCGTTCTGGTCGCTCACCCTCTACGACAACCAGACCCGGTCGATGCTGCAAACCCCGCAGAAATACCCCCGCGCCGGCTCACAGTCCTACCCCTCCCCGGCCGCGGAAGCCGCCGTTGACGGATCGACGACGGTTTGGTTCTCTCCGGAACAGCCGGAGGGCGTCGCCCGCGGCAACTGGATCCAGACCGACCCGGCAAAGGGCTGGTTCACGATCCTGCGCCTCTACAGCCCGCTGCCGTCATTCTTCGACAGATCCTGGCAGCCAAGCGAAATTGAAGCAGTAAACTAAAGGATACAAGCCAGTGCGTAATCAGTCAGTCACCTGGACCACGGCCCTGGCCCTGATGCTGGGAACCTCCGCGTTTGCACAGGTCTCCGAAGACACACTGAAATCCATCTCCACGCCCGAAAGCGTGGAGACCCGAATTGGCACGCTCGACTTCACCGGGGGCACACCGGGCGAAGACACCGCCAGGGCGGTCTACGACAACCTCGATTTCACCTACGCCTTCCGCGCCTTCACCGATACATTCAAGGGCGTCAGCATGCAGGCGCTCCTCGAAGGGTTTGAAGCCGCCGGGATCAAGGACAACGAGCTCCTGCTTTTCTCCGAACTGATGGATTCCTCGTCGCTCTTCCTGACTGCCAACGCCGACACGGTCTATTACCTGGGCTTCGTCGACCTGTCCGACGGACCCATGGTGGTCGAGACGCCGCCCGAGGCCCTCGGCACATTCGATGACATGTGGTTCCGCTGGGTCATCGACTTCGGCCGCCCCGGCCCGGACCGTGGCGAAGGCGGCAAATATCTGCTGGTCGGACCCGGCTACGACGGCCCGCTGCCGGAGGATGGTTTCTACACCGCCCACGCGCAGACCAACCGCGTCATCATGCTCGGCCGTTCGTTCCTGGAGGACAACGACCCCAAAGCCCCGGTTGAGACCATCAAGTCGTCCACCAAGATCTATCCCTACGTCCCGGGCGGCGTCGGCACCTCGATCGCCGAGTTCCTCGAAGGCGGCACCAAACTCGCCCGGAACGCCGAGCCAAAGACCCCCGTGTTTCACGAAGGGACCGGGCTGGTCATGAACACCATCCCGCCCAATGACTATTCCTATTATGAGATGCTGAACCGCCTGGTTCAGGAAGAGCCCGCAACGACACTCGATCCTGAACTGATGGGCCCGATCGCCGCCGTCGGCATCGTCAAGGGCCAGGACTTCGCCCCCGACGACCGGATGAAGAAGATCCTGACCGAAGCGGTGGCGCTCGGCAATGCGACCGGCCGCACGCTCGGTTTCGATCCGCGGGCCGAGGACTGGTTCTACTACGAAGACTCGCAGTGGTTCATCCCGCTCTTTACCGGCGGCTACCTGTTCGAGACCCCGATCCCCGAGATCACCGCGGACGGCGCCAAGCCCTATCCGCCGACCGGCTATCGCAAGAACGACTCGCGCACCTCGTTCTTTTACATGGCCACCGGCATCACCCCGGCGATGGCAATGCGGTTGACGGGCGTCGGTTCGCAGTACCTCCTCGCGGCCAGGGACGCCGAAGGCGCGTATTTCGACGGTGCGAAGACCTACAAGGTAACGCTGCCCAAGGACATTCCGGCCGCCGCGTTCTGGTCATTCACGCTCTATGACAACCAGACCCGCTCGATGCTGCAAACTCCGCAGAAATACCCCCGCGCCGGCAGCCAGAGCTTCCCGTCACCCGCCGCCGTCGCGGCCGAGGACGGCTCGACCACGGTGTACTTCTCGCCGGAACAGCCGGACGGCGTAGAGCGTGGCAACTGGATCCAGACCGACCCTGAAAAAGGCTGGTTCGTCCTCCTGCGGCTCTACAGCCCGCTCGCGTCCTATTTCGACAAATCCTGGCGCATCAGCGAAGTCGAACCCGTCAAATGACCCGGCCTCCGATCAGCGGACCCGGCGCACCTGCCCGAAAGGGCGCGTCCGCCCGCGCGCCACAGGTCCGCGGTGCCCTGCTGACCGCCCCACCGGGCCGGAGAACAGCGGCAATTCCTGGGATCGCTGCCGGCTCCCGGCCGGCAGCCAACGAAGCGGCGCCTCGCCGCCTGCCGATTGATCGCATGACCTCGGCAGACCGACAAAGGCAACCGACCGGTGATCCGGTCAACACACGAGGAGTGAAACCATGAAAATGACCGTCGCTACCATCGCCCTCAGCCTTCTCTCGTTTCCCGCGCTGGCGCAGGAAATGGTGACCTGCGGCGACTACTCGATAATGGACAACGCCCAGCAGATGGAAACCATCGCCGCAATCGAGGAACAGACCAGCGAAATGGCCGGTGACCAGTCCCTGACCCCCGAGGCCATCCACGAAAAACTCGCGGGCGACTGCAAGGACCAGGTCGACATGATGGTGATCGAAATCGTCAAAGGGTACAAATCCTGAGACCGGCCCCCGGGGCGGAAACCCGATTGACGGACCTCCGCCATTCGCGCCCCGGGGGCATCCCTTGCGGCAACCGGCTCGCGTCGAAATTCGACAGGTCCGCGCAAGCGACCGCTTTTGAAACTGTGGATTGATTCATGCGCAGCCTTGTTCCCATCGTCTCCCTGGCCCTCAGTGCCCTGCCGGCCCAGGCGGACGAGGGCGGCGTACCCTTCTGGTTCTCCGGCCAATACGCCAGCTTCGCGGCGATGCCGGTATCCCCGGGATTTTCGATGCCGATCCAGGGCTATTACTACACCGGCGGCGCGTCCCGCTCGAAAACCCTCGACCGCGGCAATGTCGCCTCCGCCGGGCTCGACTCCTCGGTCCCCCTGCTGATGGTTCAGCCAACCTGGGCGCCCAAGACCAAAATCCTCGGCGGCCAGGCCGCGTTCGGCCTCGGCTTTGGCTGGGGCAACAACACCACCGACGCCAGTCTCGCCGTCACCGGCTTCGACAGGGAGGCGGGCCGCAGCGATTCCCTGACCGGCTTCACCGACCTTTACCCCATCGCCAGCATCGCCTGGACGAAAGGCAATTCCAACTGGATGGGATACGTCACCGGTGACATCCCCACCGCCGACTACGATCCCGACCGCCTCTCCAACATCGGCATCGGCCATGGCGCGGTGGACGCGGGCGGCGGCTATACCTTCTTTGACCCGACCTCGGGCTGGGAGGCCTCTGCCGTGGCGGGTCTGACCTGGAACATGGAGAACCCCGACACGGATTACAGGAACGGCGTCGACATCCATCTCGACTGGGCCGCATCGCGCTACATCACGGAAAAATGGCAGATCGGCCTCGCGGGTTACCTCTACGGCCAGCTGACCGACGACAGTGGCGCGGGCGCCCCGGACAACTACCGCTCGAGCATCGCCGCCATCGGTCCCGAAATCGGCTATTCGTTTTCCGTGAGCGGCCAACCCGCCTACTTCAACCTGCGCGCCTACCACGAGTTCGCGGCAAGGAACCGCGTCGAAGGCACCGCCGTATTCGCGACACTCTCTCTTCCGATTGGGCAACTGCTCAAATGACAACGGGAACAACCGCCGGACCCTCCGGCAAAAGGATCAACATGACCAGCCTCGACAACAGCCACGGAGACCCGAGATGACCGGAACCGCCATTGCACGCCTGCTCGTCGTGCTCAACCTCGGCCTCCTTGCCATGACCCCGGCCCACGGCCAGACGATCACCGGAACGCCCGGTTCGCCGGCGGCCCGAACCACGATCAACGGCCTTCAGATCCCTGCGCCACCCCAGCAGTTCGAGGGAAAGATCGAGCGCAATGCCGTCGACTCGACCCCTTACTGGCCCGCGACCATCGAGCCGGGCAAGGGCGCACCGAACATTCTGCTGATCATGACCGACGACACCGGCTACGGCACCCCCTCGACCTTCGGCGGCGTCATACCCACGCCGGCACTGGACCGGATCGCCGAAATGGGGCTGCGGTTCACCAACTTCAACTCGACCGCGCTCTGTTCACCGACCCGCGCTGCGCTGATCACCGGCCGCAATCACCACTCCGCCGGCTTCGGCGTCATCGCCGAGCAGGCCACGGGTTATCCCGGCTACACCTCGCTGATCTCCAAGGACAAGGCCACCATCGGCACCATCCTCAGGGACAACGGCTACCGCACCTCCTGGTTCGGCAAGAACCACAACACGCCCGCCTTCCAGGTCAGCCAGGCCGGTCCGTTCGACCAGTGGCCGACCGGCATGGGCTTCGAGTATTTCTACGGCTTCATGGGCGGCGACACCTCGCAGTGGACCCCCGGCCCGCTGATGCGCAACACCACCCCGATCTATCCCTATGAAAACGATCCGGACTACAACCTGATTACTGCCATGGCCGACGAGGCCATCGACTACATGAACCGGATCAACACCCTCGCCCCGGAACAGCCGTTCTTCGTCTATTACGTCCCCGGCGGCGTGCACGCTCCGCACCACCCGACGAAGGAATGGATCGACAGGATCAGCGCCATGAACCTCTTCGACGAGGGCTGGAACAAGACCCGGGACACGATCTTCGCCAACCAGAAGAAACTCGGCGTCATCCCGCAGGACGCGGAAATGACCCCCTGGCCCGATGACCTGCTCGACACCTGGGACAAGCTCACCGACGACGAGAAGAAGATGTTCGAGCGCCAGGTCGACGTCTTCGCGGCCTACGTCGCCTACACCGACCATGAGATCGGCCGCGTGATCCAGGCGGTCGAGGACATGGGCAAGCTCGACAACACCCTGATCATCTACATCTCCGGCGACAACGGCGGCAGCGCCGAGGGCACCACCATCGGCACCCCCAACGAGGTTGCGGCCTTCAACGGCGTCAACGTGCCGGTGGATGTGCAGCTCAAGGATTTCTACGACCTCTGGGGCTCGAACGAGACCAACCCGCACATGTCGGTGGCCTGGTCCTGGATGTTCGACACGCCGTTCTCCTGGACCAAGCAGATCGCATCCCACTTCGGCGGCATCCGCCAGGGCATGGCCATCGCCTGGCCTGACGTGATCAAGGACAAGGGCGGCATCCGCCACCAGTTCCACCACATCATCGACATCGCCCCGACCATCCTTGAGGCGGCCCACATCACCCCGCCCTCGGTGGTCAACGGAATTGCCCAGAGCCCGATCGAAGGCGTGAGCATGACCTACCTCTTCGACGCCGACAATGCCGACGCGCCGTCGAACCACCCGACCCAGTATTTCGAGATGATGGGCGACCACGCGATCTACCACGAAGGCTGGATCGCCTCGACCAAGGTCATGCGCCCGCCGTGGGAAATCACCGGACCCGTCAACCAGGATCCGGCAGGCTATCCCTGGGAGCTTTACGATCTGTCCAAGGACTGGACCCAGTCCCACGACATCGCCGCCGAAAACCCGGAAAAGCTGAAGCAGATGGAAGCGATCTTCTGGCAGCAAGCGCAGAAATACCAGGTGCTTCCGCTTGACGCTTCGGTTGCCACCCGTCTCGTCACCCCCCGCCCCAGCCTGACGGCGGGCCGCGACGAATTCACCTGGAAGGGCACCTTCACCGGAACCCCGAACGGCGATGCCCCGAGCGTGCTCAACACCTCCTACACCATCACCGCGGATGTCGAAGTGCCCGAGGGCGGCGGCGAGGGCATGATCATCACCCAGGGCGGACGCTTCGGCGGTTACGGGTTCTATCTCGTGAAGGGCAAACCGGTCTTCACCTGGAACCTGCTCGACCTCGAACGCATCCGTTGGGAGGCCCCCGACGCGCTCACCGCCGGAAAACACACACTTGAATTCGACTTCAAGTATGACGGCCTCGGCATGGGCACGCTCGCCTACAACAACATGAGCGGCATCGGCCAGCCCGGCACCGGCACGCTCTCGGTCGACGGCAAGGTCGTCGCCACGCAGAAGATGGAAAAGACCATCCCGCTGACCCTGCAGTGGGATGAAAACCTCGACATCGGTGCAGACACAGGCACCGGCGTTGACGACAGCGACTACCAGACCCCGTTCGCCTTCACCGGCACCCTCACGGAGGTCAAGCTCTCCGTCGACCACCCGGTGCTGACCGACGCCGACAAGGCCAAACTGCAGCAGGCCCTGGCGACCAAGGACTGACCCGCAACCGCCCTCCAGCCGCGCAAGACGGCTGGAGGGCACACATCCCGCCACAGACCGGCGCAGCATCCGCAGGGTCACCCAATTGCGCACCGACCGCGATAATGCGGCAGAGCACAACATTAATCTGGCCCGACCCTGGGTATCGAACTAAGCTTCTGACGATCAACTCCCCTCCTGCTCCCTAAGGAACCGCGCCATGATCTTCCGTACCGCCATAACGTCCGCAATCGGCCTCGCCCTGACTGCACTGACCGCACAGGCACAGTCCGAAGGTGCCGCCGACCTTGCAAAGAAACTCTCCAACCCGGTCGCGGATCTCATCAGCGTCCCGTTCCAGTACAATTACAACGAAGGGTTCGGCGAGGACGGTGACGGCAGCCAGTCCTACGTCAACATCCAGCCGGTGATCCCGATCTCGATCAGCGAGAACTGGAACCTGATCTCCCGCACCATCGTGCCGGTGGTCTGGCAGGACGGCGTCATCCCGGGCAAGGACGACCAGTTCGGCCTCGGCAACACCCTGCAAAGCCTGTTCCTGTCGCCAAAGGCCCCCACCGATTTCGGCCTGATCTGGGGCGTCGGTCCGGCAATCCAGATCCCCACCGCCACCGACGGCATTTCGCCGAATCAGTGGGGCCTCGGCGTCACGGCGGTCGCCCTGAAACAATCCCACGGCTGGACATATGGCGCCCTCGCCAACCAGGTCTGGACCGTCACCAACAACAGCCGCTACGGCGAAGGCTCGAACGCCTTCCTGCAGCCTTTCCTCAGCTACACCACCCCGAAGGCCACCTCCTTCTCGATCAACACTGAGAGTTCCTACAACTGGAACACCGAGGAATGGTCGGTCCCGGTCAACTTCATGGTCGCGCAGATGGTCAAACTCGGCAAGCAGCCGGCGCAGATCCAGGTCGGTGCCCGCTACTGGGCCGACAGCCCCGAAGGCGGCCCCGACGGCTGGGGAGCCCGCGCCGCCTTTACCCTGCTGTTCCCCAAATAACCCGCAACTTCAGGGTGTAGACCCGTCCCTCCCGGCAGCCTAGACTGGACCGGGGCGCGCCACCAGGAGGGACAGGTCCGGACGTGACACACCGAAGCGATGACGCCGGCGATACGCTCGTGACGGTCGAGCAGCGTTCCCTCAACCGCAGCGATTGGAGCGATCTGCTGCCGGCGGCCGCCGACGGCAGCCGGCCGGTCGATCGGTCGCGGGTCAGGACGGGCCGCAGCGACGGTGCCCCCGCGCCCAGTCTTTCACCCCCAACCGGACGGACCCCATGAAGCCTCAGGCCCTGATCTTCGACGTATTCGGCACCCTTGTGGACTGGCGCAGCTCGATTGCCACTCACGTCACCGCGGCCTACGCGGAAAAAGGCCTCGACGTGGACGGCCCGGCCTTCGCCGACGCCTGGCGCGCGGAATACCAGCCGGCGATGCAGCGGATCCGCAGCGGCAAGCGGGCCTGGGTGCCGCTCGACGACCTGCACATGGAAAACCTGATGGCGGTGCTGGAGCGGACCGGACACGCCGCCACCTTCTGCCCCGACGAGATCATCGACCTCGCCCGCGCCTGGGAGGAACTGACCCCCTGGCCGGACACCTGCCCGGGGCTGATGCGCCTCAGGCCGCACCACATCCTCGCCCCCTGCTCTAACGGCTCCATCGCCCTGATGACCCGGCTGGCGAAATATGCCCGGATGCCGTTCGACTGCATTCTCGGCGCGGAAATCGCGCATGACTACAAACCGAACCCGGTGGTCTACCAGGCCTCCTGCGACGCGCTGCGGCTTGAACCCGCCGAGGTGATGATGGTCGCCTGTCACAACAGCGATCTCGCCGCAGCACAGGATTGCGGTCTGCAGACCGCGTTCATTCCCCGCCCGGCCGAACACGGACCGGATCAGACCATGGATCTTGCACCCGAAGGCGACTGGACCGTCACCGCCACGGACCTCAACGACCTCGCGGACCAGCTTGGCTGATCCGCGCCGCCGAAACTCAGAGATATCCCTCGCTGCCGGTATACTCCACCCGCTCGACCGTGCCGGCGTCATTGACATAACACGCCCACGGCGCCTCGGCACCCGGGATGTCCAGATACACCACCGTGCCGGTCGAGGTGAACTCGGTTTTGGAAACCGTCGCCATCACCGCGCCGGTGGTTTCCATGGTCGCGGCGATGCAGCCGCCCTGCACCACCGTCGACTCTTCCGTCAGCAGGGCATTGTCCATCGCCGTCTGGTCTTCGGTCGCACAGGCGGCCAGCGCCAGAATGCCGGCAAAGCCGGTCATAAGCCGAAATTTCCACATGTCCCTTTTTCCTCCCAGGCTCATTCCGTAGCGATTTCAAGCGTATGGTGCGCCGTTTCGTCCAGCCGCGCGGCGCTGCGCATTCTGTAGACCGGAACGACGTACTCACCGTCTTCCGTCAGGGTTCCCTGCCGGAGATTGCCGCCGGTGCTGCCGATGCAGGCCGCTGCGACGTCACCCGGTCTGGTCCCCGGCGCGAAGATGTTCATGCAGGTCGCGCTACTGTCCGGGTTGAGTGTCACCGCAATGTCCGGCCCCGCTGCGGCGTCGTCCGTGTAATTGACTGTATCATACCCCTGTATGATACCCGGTAACGTCACAGCCGAGGTGCCAGTGGCAAAACGCACCGTCTTGGTGCGCGCCACGTCCCCGAAGACCGGTGTCGAGACGATCACCCCGAAAGCCAAAAATGCGACATGTCTCATGTCCACTCTCCGTTGGCCGCACGCCTGCGCAATCCACTCCCGCGCCGCGGTCCACCTGTTCAGACATAACAGAACCGGCCCGGTTTGAGAACCGGGACCGCGCCCGACCGCGACGGTTAACCTCTTCATCGTTAATCCTTTTTGTCGGTATCGGTCGGGTACCGGATGGGTATCGAAAGGGTATCGGCCTGCCGCGGGTTAACGCGGGAAAGGTTAACGGCTGAACCGCGCCGCCAGTTCCACATGGGTCGACCACAGAAACTGATCCACCGGCTGCACGGCCTCCAGGCGGTATCCCCCCTCCACCA
Source organism: Alphaproteobacteria bacterium (assembly GCA_030432315.1). Lineage (GTDB taxonomy): Bacteria > Pseudomonadota > Alphaproteobacteria > Rhodobacterales > Rhodobacteraceae > Amaricoccus. The sequence continues at coordinate 37,277 of JAUIHM010000008.1, forward strand.
GAATCTGCGCATCCCGCGCGAAGGTCACCGGATTGCAGGAAACCGCCGCGATCCGCGGCACATCCGACTTCGCCAGTTCGTGCATCTGCGCCTCGGCCCCGGCCCGTGGCGGATCAATGACCACTGCTTCGAACCCCTTGAACTCACTCGCCAAAACAGGCCTGCGGAACAGATCCCGCATGCGCGCCTGCACCCGTTTCAGCCCCTGGGCCTGCCGCCATCCCGCGTCCAGCGCCTGTACCATTTCCGCCGATCCCTCGACCGCCAGCACCTCCGCCCCGCGCGCCAGTGGAAGGGTGAACGTCCCCGATCCGCAGAACAGATCCACAGCGCGCCTGGCCTGCCCGACCGTTTCAAGCACATGATCCACAAGGATTTTCTCCCCGTGCGCCGTCGCCTGCAGAAACCCTCCCGGCGGCCCCATTACCCGCGCCCCGCCGACGAATTCCTGCGCCGCATCCCGGCGCAGCGACACCACATCCCCGTTCCAGGAAACCCTGGCAAAATCAGCATCTTCCGCGATTTCCGCCAGTCTCGTTCCCATCTCCGCATCGAGCGGCTTGGCGGTTTCGAGCGCGATATCGAGTCCGGCCGGCCCATGGGTCACCGACAGCTTTACCTCGCCCGAACGTGATGCCGCCAGAACCACCAGACGATCCAAAAGCGCTTTTGCCTCAAGCACTTCCGGCACCAGAACCTGGCATTCCCGGAGATCGAAAATCCCGTCCGACCGCCGCCCGTGGAAGCCCAGCGTCACCGTCTTTCGCGTCCGCCGCCCGGTCATCACCGCCCGCCGCCGCGACCGCGGCGGCGAGGTCACGGTCGGCCGCACCTCCACGGAAATCCCTCTGGATTCAAGGGCGTGCGTGACAAACCCCCGCTTCCACTCCGCCTGCGCCCCCGTCGCCATGTGCTGCAGGGAACAGCCGCCACAGACCTGATGATGCACACAGGGCGGATTGACCCGCTCCGGCGACGGCGACAATATCTGCCCGTCGATCAATACGTTATCCTCAACGCTGCCCGACCAAAGCTCCCCGGGCAACCCGGTCGGCACCCGCACCGAGCCCGCCCGCCCGTCACCGTCGAGGCCAATCCGCTCGACTCGAATTTCAGTCATTTCGAAACCAGTCGTTTCCATTTTTTCGCCTTATCCGCATCTGATTAGCATATTATCTTCCACACAGATACAATCAAAGGGGAATACCGTGGAAAATCCTGTATCCGCCGAAACCAGAATCGGCCATGTGCATCTGAAAGTCGCGGACCTCGACCGCGCCATCGCCTTCTATTCCGGCGTCCTCGGCTTCGAAGTTCAGCAAAAATACGGCAGCCAGGCCGCATTCCTCGCCGCAGGCGGCTATCATCATCACATCGGCCTCAACACCTGGGAAAGCCGCGGCGCCACGCCGCCACCTCCCGGCCACACCGGCCTTTACCACACCGCCTTTCTCTATGCCACCCGCCACGATCTGGCCGACGCCCTGCAAAGGATTGAAAAAGCAGGAATTCCGCTGACGGGAGCCTCGGACCACGGCGTGTCCGAAGCGCTGTATCTCAACGATCCGGACGGGAACGGCGTCGAACTCTACTGGGACCGCCCGCAGGCGGAATGGCCCCGCGATGCCGACGGAAACCTCGCAATGATAACCGCGCGGCTCAACCTGAACGACCTGCGCGCCGCCTGACCGGCTCAGACGGCCTTTCGCGCCACGATCAGGTACTCGGTGTTCCCGTCCCCCCCGGTGATCGGGCTCACCGCCTCACCGTCGACCTGCCAGCCCGATCCGGTCAAAAACCCGGCGACGGACTGGCGGGCTCGGTCTGCCGCTCCGGGATCCCTGACCAATCCACCCTTGCCGACAAACGCCCTTCCGACCTCGAACTGCGGTTTTATCAGCGCCACGAGCACCGCACCGGGCCGCGCCAGTTCGAGGGCCGCAGGGAGGGCCTTCTCCAGCGAAATGAAGCTCAGGTCCGCCACCACCCAGTCAGGCGTCGGCACCATCTCCGCCGTCAGGTCGCGTACGTTCTGCCCCTCGATCACCCGCAACCGGGGATGGCCGCGCAACCGGGCGTGCAACTGTCCATGGCCGACATCTACGGCCCAAACCTCCGCCACCCCGGCCTCCAGCAAGACCTCGGAAAACCCGCCTGTGGACGCCCCGAGGTCGAGCGCGACCGCGCCGGACGGGTCCAGTGCAAACACTTCCAGAGCATGTTTCAGCTTCAGCGCAGCACGGGATACATAAGGCAGCGGATCTTCCCTCAGCCGCAGGTCCGAAGCGGCTTCAACCTTCTGTGCCGCTTTCGTTACGACCTGCCCGTCAACCGAAACCACTCCGGCGGCGATCAGCGCCTGTGCCCGGGCCCGGCTTTCCGCCAGCCCGGCCGCGACCAGCGCCAGATCGAGCCTCCGGCTCATTCCGCCGCAAGATTGATGAAACCGCCGGACTGCCGATTCCAGAACCCGGCATAAAGCCCGCCATGCGCCAGCAGTTCGACATGCGTGCCCTGCTCGACGATCCGTCCCTCATCGAGCACCACGATCCGGTCCATCCGGGCTATCGTCGACAGACGGTGGGCAATGGCGATCACCGACTTGCCCTCCATCACCGTTTCAAGCGTGTCCTGGATCGCCGCCTCGACCTCACTGTCGAGCGCACTGGTCGCCTCATCCAGCACCAGCACCGGTGCGTTCTTGAGAATGACCCGGGCGAGTGCGATCCGCTGCCTCTGCCCGCCGGAAAGTTTGACGCCGCGCTCGCCCAGATGGGCCGCATAACCGGTCCGTCCCCGGAAGTCCGCCAGTTCCCGAATGAAATCATCGGCGTGGGCCCGTTTCGCCGCCTCAATCACCTCTTCGTCGCTGGCATCCGGCCGGCCGTAGCGGATGTTCTCCATCGCCGACCGGTTGAACATCGCCGTTTCCTGCCGCACCATGCCGATATTCGATCGCAATCCGTCCTGGGTCAGATCGCGAATATCGGTGCCGTCGAGCCGTATTTCCCCACCCTCTACCTCGTAGAGACGCAGGAGCAGCGACACCGCCGTCGTCTTTCCCGCACCCGACCGCCCGACAAGGGCAACCTTTTCCCCGGGAGCAACATGCAGATCCAGCCCGTCCAGCGCCGACTCCCGCTTGCCGTAGCCAAATTTCACGTTTTCGAACGACACCGCCCCCGCAACTGCGGGTGGAACCCCGGCCTGCGGACGGTCCGTCACACCATGCCCTGGGGAGAGCGTTCTGATACCGTCCTCGATCTCACCGATGTTGGAAAAGATCCCCATCGCCGTCATAGAAACCCAACCCGACATCTGGGCCAGACGCGTCGATATCAACCCGGCCGTGGCAATGTCGCCGGCGGTCGCCAATCCCTGAGACCACAGCCACAGCGACACGCCGATCAGACCGACCGGCAGCAACCCTGCCAGGGTCATTAGACAGAACCGAAACCCGGCGGCAATGCGTCCGAACCGGATCGTGCTGCCACGGTAGCGGCCAAGGGCATCGATCGCCGCCCGATCCTCGAAATCCCCGTGGGCGAACAGCTTGACCGTCGCAATGTTTGAAATCGTATCAACGATCTGGCCGGTCACCACTGCCCGCGCACCCGCCCGGTCCTTGGACCGGCGACGGATCCGCGGGAGAAAATAGCGGATCAGAAAGACATAGCCGACGATCCAGAGCACCAGAACCACTGCCAGCCGCCAGTTCACCGCGCCCATCAGCGTCGCCGCCCCGATGACCGCTGAAAGCGCATAGCCGAACGTATTGACCGTTTCCGTGACCACATCGGTCAGGGCCCGCGAGGTCTGCTGCGCCTTCTGGGCGATACGTCCGGCAAAATCATCATCGAAATAGCTCAAGGACTGCCCCAGGACGTGACGGTTGAGACGCGAAAGCACCATCGGGTAGAGGTTGGGCTGGAGGCCGAGCGCCGTCAGCACTGCGCCGCCACCCATGATCGCCGGACGCAGCACCAGAAAAAACGCACCGATGCCGAGCAGCACCAGCCAGAGATCATTGAACATCCCCTCGGGTCCGCGGGTCTGCGCGAGGTCAATCAGCCAGCCGACGATAAAAGCGGCGGCTATTTCCGTTATCCCGGTCAGAATGCTGACGGACAGCATCAGAAATATGACGGGAAACGCTCCGGCTAGTGCCCAGCGGACAAATCGTCCCAACCGGTCCGGCGGCGGTCCCGCCGCCGGGGAAAACCCGTCGATCCAGTCCTCGACCGGCTTCATTCCGCTGCTTCCAGATTGATGAACCCGCCAGACTGCCGATTCCAGAACCGGGCGTAAAGCCCGTCCTGCGCCAGAAGATCCGCGTGCCGCCCCTGCTCCGCGATCACTCCGTCATCAATCACGATTATCCGGTCCATATGGGCAATTGTAGACAGCCGGTGGGCGATGGCAATCACGGTTTTGCCCTGCATCACCCCATAGAGCGTTGCCTGGATTTCCGCCTCGACCTCACTGTCGAGCGCCGAGGTCGCCTCGTCCAGCACCAGAATCGGCGCATCCTTGAGGATCACGCGGGCCAGCGAAATACGCTGCCGCTGCCCCCCGGACAGCTTGACGCCACGTTCGCCCACCTGGGCATCGTAGCCGCCGCGTCCGTTCATGTCCTGCAGGTCGAGGATGAAATCATGCGCCTCCGCCCGCCGCGCCGCCTCATGAATTGCCGCCTCACTCGCATCGGGTCGGCCGTAGCGGATGTTTTCGTAGACCGAGCGGTGCAGCAGTGAAGGGTCCTGCGTGACCATGCCGATGTGTTCGCGCAGACTGTCCTGGGTCACGGAGCGTATATCCTGACCATCGATCAGGATGTTTCCGCTCTCGGGATCGAAGAACCGCAGCAGCAGGTTGACAAGGGTCGACTTGCCCGCTCCCGAACGCCCGATCACCCCGACCTTTTCGCCGGGCCGTATCGTCAGGGAAATGTCGCGCAACCCGCCCGCGCCGCGTCCGTAGTGGTGACTGACGCCGTTCACCTGGATCTCCCCCCTTGTCACCCGGAGCAGCGCCGGATCCGACCGGTCGGTCAGGGCGATCGGCTGGGCAATCGTCTCCATCCCCTCCCGGACGATGCCGAGATTGGTGAACAGCGAGGAAAGGGCCCACATGATCCAGCCGGTCATGGCACTCAGACGCAGAGTCAGCGCGGTCGCCGCGGCAACGGTGCCCACCGACGAATGGCCGGACTGCCAGAGCAGGACCGCGAGTCCAATGACCGAGACGACAAGGAAGCCGTTGATGCAGGTCAGACCGAAATCCATCCAGGTGATGATCCGCATCTGGCGGGCAAAGGTGCGGCGCCCCTCCTCGATTGCCTCGCCGGCATATTCCAGTTCCGAACTGGTGTGCGCGAACAGTTTGACCGACTGGATGTTGGTATAGCTGTCGACGATGCGGCCAGTGATCTTCGAGCGCGCCTCGGAGAACTCCTTCGACGCCTGCCCGACCCGCGGCACCGCCCAGGTCACCAGCGCGACGTAGAGGCCGAACCAGACCAGCAGCGGCAGGGCGAGCCAGACATCGGTATCCGCCAGCAGCCAAAGAGCGCCGACCAGATAGATCGACGAATAGGCAATGGCGTCAAACGTCTGGAACGCGGTTTCACCGACCGCCGGAGCGGTCTGCATCACCCGGTTGGCAATACGTCCGGCAAAGTCGTTCTGGAACCAGCCGACCGACTGCCGCAGTACGTGTCGGTGGCTGCGCCAGCGCACCAGCGTGCCGACATTCGGCATCAGCGACTGATTGAGAAACGCCGCACTCGCGGTCTGGATGAACGGCCGCAGGAACAGGATGAAGATCGCGACCGCGAGGAACTCGATCCCGTACTCCGCCCAGATGTCCTCTGGACCGGTCCTGCCCAGCAGGTCAACCAGGCGTCCGGCATACCAGATCAGCCAGATCTCGATCACCCCGACGGCAAATACCGCCAGCAGCGTCCAGAGCATGACCCAGCGGGCGGGCCAGAGATATTCCCTGAGGAACGGCCAAAGCCGGTCGGGCGGCGTATCGGATTCCTCATAGGGCTCATAGGGGTCGACAAGCGACTCGAACAAACGGAACATTGAAGTGAACTTTCGGCTGGCGCTTTGGAGCGGAAGAGATGGAAGTCGGGGGTCAAACGACCCTGTCCGGGCCGGTCAGAACCAGTCAGTAATCCGGACAGTCTCCATCAGCGCCTCCTTGGTGAATACCGGCTCTCTTATCCTATCGGAAACGTCCTGTCACCCCGTTCCGGGTGGACGACCGGGCATTCCTTGCGTACATCGGAACCGGTCAGAAGGGAGGCCCCGTATCCATCGTGGAAACCGCAATCGACGACAGCCACAGGGAACGGGCGGCGGCCTGGTTCCACGACCTCAGGGACCGCATCTGCGACGCCTTCGAGCGAATCGAGGATGACCTCGCCGAGGGACCTTTCAGCGGCCTTGCGCCGGGCCGCTTCGAGCGCCGGGAAACCCGTCGGGCTTCCGGCCCGGGAGAAGATGCCGGCGGCGGTGTCATGTCGGTTCTGCGCGAAGGTCGGGTGTTCGAGAAGGTCGGGGTCAACATTTCCACGGTCTACGGCACGCTCGGCAGTCAGGCGCAGTCCAGCCTGACCGCACGAAAGGAAATTCCTGGAATCAGCGAAGATCCCCGCTTCTGGGCAAGCGGCATCAGCCTCGTCGCCCACATGCGCTCGCCGAAAACCCCGGCGGTCCACATGAACACCCGCATGTTCTGGACCCCCGGCGCCTGGTGGTTCGGTGGCGGAGCCGACCTCAATCCGGCGCTGGAAAATGCGGATGATACCGCACACTTTCATCAGGCGCTGGAAACCGCCTGCGACCGGCATGATCCGGATTACTACGCAAGGTTCAAAGCCTGGGCGGACGAATACTTCCTGATACGCCACTGGAAGGAGGCGCGGGGTGTCGGCGGCATCTTCTACGACGACCTGTGCACCGGCGACTGGGAAAAGGATTTCGCCTTCACCCGCGACGTGGGCCTCGCGTTTCTCGATGCGTTCGTTCCGGTGACGCGCCGTCACATGAACACGCCCTGGACCGACGCCGATCGCGAGACCCAGCTGATTCGCCGCGGCCGCTACGCCGAGTTCAATCTGGTCTATGATCGGGGCACCCAGTTCGGCCTGCAGACCGGCCACAATCCCGAAGCGGTTCTGATGTCACTGCCGCCGGTCGCCAAGTGGCCCTGACCCCAACGCATCCAGCAAAGGCAGAAAATGGTACAGAACCGGATCCGACAGCTTTGGAGTGAAAACCGTCCCGTCCTGAACGGCTGGATATCAACGGGGAGTCCATACATCGCCGAAGTCATGGCGGCGCAGGGCTACGATTCCCTGACCATCGACGCGCAGCACGGCCTGATGGGGCGGAGCGAAACCATTGCCATGCTGCAGGCGATGCGGGCGAGCGGCGTGGCGCCGATAATCCGTGTGCCCTGGCTCGATCCCGCGGCGATCATGCACGCGCTCGACACCGGAGCCCTTGGCATCATCTGCCCGATGATCGACGACCGCGCACAGACCGAACTGTTCGTTTCCTGCATGCGCTACCCGCCTGAGGGTGGGCGCAGCTTCGGTCCGGCCCGTGCCATTATAGCCCATGGCGACGACTACGTGGCGCGGGCCAATGCCGAGGTTGTCGCCTTTGCCATGATCGAAACCCGCAAGGCGATGGAAAATCTCGACGAGATCGTCACCACACCCGGTCTCGATGCGGTCTATGTCGGGCCTTCCGATCTCACCCTGAACCTCAGCAACGGCAAGCTGAAGCCCGGCATGGATCGCACGGAGCCGGAAATGATCGAGGCAATCAGGCATATCGCCGCCACCGCCAAATCCGCAGGGCTGCGCTCCGGCATCTTCTGCGCATCGCCAGAATATGCGGCCCAGGCGATCGAATGGGGCTTTGACCTCGTCAACATCGCAAACGACGTCCGGCTGCTGACCATTGCCGCGGCCGACAGCCTCGCGCAAACGCGGGCGCTGATCGGATCCGGCGGTTAGGTGCCGGCGCCGATTGCCATCCTTGGCTGGGGGTCGCTGCTCTGGGATCTCGACGACCTCGCGCCCTGGACCGACCGGACCTGGCGCCTCGGATCCGGTCCGCGCCTGCCGATGGAGTTCAGCCGCATCAGTCCAAAGCGCAAACTGGGTCTGGTGGTCTGCCTCGATCCGCTGACCGGAGTCGCCTGCACCACCCATGTGATCCAGTCCGTGCGCCAGACCCTGCCCGAAGCCGTGGCCGATCTGGCAGCACGCGAACGGGCACCACTGCACCGCATCGGCTGGGCCGACCGCAATGGCGACGGTCACAGTCGCATGCCTGAAATCGTTGTCGCAGTCGCGGCATGGTGTCGGGATACGGGTCGCAGCGGCGCCGTCTGGACCGATCTCGAACCCAACTTTCGTGACCACACCGGTCTCGACTTCTCCGTCGACCAGGGCATCGCCTACCTGCAGACCCTGCGCGGCGACAGTCTCGACGAGGCCCACCGGTACATCCGCAACGCGCCCTTCACCACCCGAACGCCGTTGCGCCGGAAACTGTCACGAACCGCCTGGTGGCGCAATCTCACGACAGCCCGGCGGGCAGGTACCGGGCCAGGATCTCAGCTGTCGTAGTAGAACTCTTCGCGAACGATCTTCGCCGCGTCGTTAACCGTGTAGATCCCGACCTCCTTCATCGCATTGCGCCGTCCGTCCAGTTTGTTGGTCGCATCCATTTCAAAAATCACTGCGAACCTGTCGGTTCCATGCAGGTAAGGACCCTCAACGCTGGCGGAATGAACGGTACAGTTGGTGTCCCACCACTCATGCTTGCCCTTGATCGCCTCGACTCCCCGGGTCTCCGCCGATGCTGCTCCCGGCGGCGCCACCGCCTCCACGGAAACCGCGTCGGCATCATAGAGTTCGTCCAGCCCCTCCATGGTCCGGTTCTCCCGGCAGCAGGCCACAAGCCGCTGTGCGGTGGTCTTGATATCCACCATGATCGTCGTCCCTTCCTGTTTTGTTCCCTTTATGTTCCTTCATTAACCCTGTTCCGCCGAGTCGCGATATCACGAATGCGTGAGCTAAAGACGCGCCAGAAGCTGCTCCCGGTTGAGCGTGAAATCCGAAGCGATCCACTCGCGTTCGAGTCGCTTCAGACCGGCCCCGAGTTCGATGCCCTCAAGATCGAGGTCCGCCGCCCGCACCGGAAACCTGGCCGCCGCCCCGCGCTTCACGTGGGCCGCGAGGTCCGGTGCCGGGGGCTGCTCCAGCGCGGCGGCGCGGATCAGTGCCGCATCCAACGCCACTTCGGTCCCGAAGGCATAGGCATCCCGGGCCGCAGGGCCACCGTCGGCAACGGCCTCCGCGGTCTGTTCCACCCGTTTTCGCTCCGCTTTCGACAGACGCAGCAACGCAGCCCAATCCCCATGCCAGCCCAACCCGACCAGACGCCGCTGCCAGCCCGCCGAAACCGACTGCGCCGCCTCCACCGCGCCGAGCGGCCCGATCAGCCTGGCAGTCGCGCCCGGAAGAATGGCCCCCAGAATGCCTGCCGCCTCCATGGTCGCAACCGCGGGCCCGGGATCAGGTGCATCCAGCAGACGTCGGACTTCTCCGCCGATCCGTTCGCGTGACAGCTGCGCGAGCCCCGCCCGGCCCGCAGCACAGGCGGCCAACCCCTCCGCATCAAACCCGTGTTCCGGATCGGCATACCATGCGTGGAACCGGAAGAACCGCAGAATCCGCAGGTAATCCTCCTCGATCCGCCGGCCCGGATCGCCGACGAACCGCACCCGCCGTGCCACCACATCCGGAAGTCCTCCGAGCGGATCGATCACCCTGCCTTGCGCATCCGCGTAGAGTGCGTTGATGGTAAAATCCCGCCGCGCCGCATCTTCCGCAAGATCGTCGGAAAACGCGACTTCGGCCCGGCGGCCGAACGTCGCAACGTCACGCCGGAACGTCGTCACCTCAATCGGTCGGTGATCCGCGACCAGTGTCACCGTGCCATGCTCGATGCCGGTCGGTACCGCGCGCAGGCCCTCCAACTCGGCGAGGGCGGTCACCTCCTCGGGCCGTGCGTCCGTCGCCATGTCCACATCCGCCACGGGCAGATCCATCAGCGCATTGCGTACACTGCCGCCGACGGCATAGGCCTGCCTGCCGGCCTGTCGCAACATCCGGAACACCGTCTGGGTACCGCGGTTTGCCAGCCATTCGCCGGAAACCGTCGTCACCGGCCGGCCATGCGGTCGGACAGGGACTTCAGCATCCGCGCCGTCGCGCCCCAAATGTAGTGCGGGCCATAGGGAATGGCGTAGTACTGCCGCCACCGTCCCTGCCAGCGCCGACCGTGCACCTGCATGTTGGTCGGATCGAGTACGAAATCCAGCGGCACCTCAAACACCTCCGCCACCTCGAACGGATCCGGCTTCGCGACAAAACCTTCCTCCACAAGCCCGACGAACGGCGTGACGCGAAAATTCGTCACCGTTTCGTGCCTGTCGAACTGTCCGAGAACTGTCACCCGGTCGGGATGCAGACCAATTTCCTCCCAGGCCTCCCGAAGGGCAGCGGCTTGTGCGGATCCGTCTTCGGGATCCTGTTTACCGCCCGGAAACGACACCTGACCGGGATGGTGGGAAAGCAGATGCGCGCGACGGGTCAGTATCACCTTCATGCCGCCCGGACGCTTGACCAGCGGCACCAGAACCGACGCCGGTCGCAATACCCGCGTCACCGGCGGACGCATTTCCGGATTCAGATCGTGATCCGACGACGCGCCCGCAGTCGAAACCAGCGCGTCCCGAATATCGGGAGAGGAAAAGGCCGTTACATCCATGCCGATAAAAATGGATCGTCCGCACTGACGGTACAAGGGCATTCAGGCCGACTGCCGGAAACTCTTGGGCTTGAATTGATTAACTCTCTCCGCAATGATGCGGGGCAGACGGGGGTCGGCTGCGGACAGCAACCGGAATTCGTGCGCTGCAACCGGCGGACGTGCCGGAAGGCTCAAGTACATCGGTCGCTTGCGTGGTCGGACAACAGCAGAAGGAGCATGCATGGAAGCTGCCGTGATCCAGACCGTGACCAGAGACGCGGGCCTGTGGCGGTTCATTCCCGCAACCATCGCCGCCCTGGTGACAATCTGGTTCGCCGGCTTCATTGGCCCGGTATCCGAAGGTCATGCGCCCGAATACATCTATCAGTGGGCGCCGACCATCGGCGTTCAGCTCGCCTTCCGGCTCGACGGGCTGTCTCTGGCCTTTGCGCTGCTGATCTGCGGCATCGGCGCCATGGTGCTGCTCTATGCCGCCACCTACTTCCGCAGCGATCGGCGGCTGCTGTCCCTTCAACTGACACTCGTCGTTTTCGCGATTTCAATGCTCGGCCTTACCACCGCCGACGACATTGTCACCCTGTTCATTTTCTGGGAGGGAACGACAATAACCTCCTGGCTGCTGGTCGGATTTGACCACGAAAAGGAAACGTCGCGCGCAGCCGCCCTCCAGGCGCTGCTGGTCACCGGCTTCGGCGGCCTGGCCCTGCTCGCCGGTCTGCTGATCATGGGCGAGGTCGCGAACACCTACCGTATTTCGGAAATGAACGCGCTTGGCGACGTTTTCCGCGACAGCCCGCTCTACGTCGCCATCTTCATTCTGGTCATGCTCGGCTGCTTCACCAAGTCCGCGCAGTGGCCGTTTCATTTCTGGCTTCCAGGCGCAATGGCTGCACCTACCCCGGTCAGCGCCTATCTCCATTCCGCGACGATGGTAAAGGCCGGCGTCTATCTGATCGCCCGACTCTACCCATCGCTGAGCGGAACCGAACTGTGGATGTGGACCCTTGTTCCCGTGGGCGCCTTTACCATGGTGCTGACGTCCGTCTGGGCCATGCGGCAGACCGATCTCAAACTCATGCTCGCCTTCACCACGGTGATGGGGCTGAGCATGATCACCATGCTGCTGGGGACCTCGAACGAGATCGCCGTTGCCGCCGCAATGACCTTCATCCTGATCCACGCCTTCTACAAGGCGGCGCTGTTCCTCTCCGTCGGCATGATCGAAAAGGGTTCCGGGTCGCGCGACTATCCGAACATCGCCGGCCTTGCCCGCGCCATGCCGCTCACCGCCACCGTGGTGATGCTCGCGGCGCTCTCGATGGCGGGCATGATCCCGACCTTCGGCTTTCTCGGCAAGGAAGTCATATACGAGAGCACCGGACACCTGCATTTCGCGCCGGTCGCCGTGACGGTTGCGGCGTTTGCCGCCAATGCCCTGATGTTCGCCTGCGCGTGCATGATCGCCTTCCGGCCGTTTTTCTTCCGCGCGCAGATGGCCCCCAAGGACCGGCCCGCCGATCCGGGCTGGGGCCTGTGGCTCGGTCCGGTCATCCTGGCTGTCCTCGGGATCGCCTTCGGTGTTTTCCCCGGCTGGCTGGAGCACCATATCATCGCGCCGATGGTGCTTGCCGTGGCGGGCGTCGAAATGCCGGTACACCTCGCGCTTTGGCACGGCATTACCAGACCGCTGATCCTCAGCCTGGCGACATTCGCGCTCGGCGCACTGCTCTATCTCGGTCTCGACCGGATCCGCGAGACACTGTTCAGGATCGAAGACGACGTACCGCGAACCGAGGCGTGGTATGACGCCTTCCTTCGGGCCACCAGCATCAGTGCGCGCAGGGCTTCGCTGTACCTCCAGGACGGCAACATGACCAGCTACCTGCGCCGTACCTTCTTCGCGCTCGCAGCGGTGATCTGGGTGGCCCTGTTCAGGGGCACCATGACCTGGCCGCAGTTCAGCCTGAGCCCGGAACTGATCGACTGGACCATTTTTGCGATCATCACCGCCTCCCTGGTGGTCATTCTGCGTGCCCGGTCCCGCCTGACCGCGATCACCGCCCTCGGGGGGGTCGGCGCCGGTATCGCGACCATCTTTGTGGTCTACGGCGCCGTCGATGTCGCGATGACTCAGCTCTTCGTGGAGATTCTGGTCGTCATCTTCCTGGCCATCGCCATGGTGCACCTGCCGCGTTACGGGCATGTGCCGTTTGTGCGCCTCAATGCCCTGATCGCCGTCATCCTGGGTGTTGGCGTGACGACGACCATGCTGATGGTGCTGGGCACCGACCTCGATCTGTCACTGACTGAATTTTTCGAAGCCAACAGCGCCCCGGTTGCCCTTGGGCGCAACATTGTCAACGTCATTCTGGTGGACTTCCGCGGCTTCGATACCATGGGCGAAACCGCCGTGATCCTGTTTGCGGCGGTCGCGGCCTACGCCGCACTGAAGGCAGGCAGGGGAGTCTCCAAATGAATTCGCTGATCCTCAGTACGGCAGCCCGGCTGGTAATGCCCCTGATTCTGGTGCTCGCCGTCTTCGTGTTCTATCGCGGACACAACGAACCCGGCGGCGGTTTCATCGGCGGGCTTCTTGCCGCAACCGCCTTTGCACTTCTGGAAATGGCCCAGGGCGTCGAAACCGCCCGCCGCGCCCTGAGATTCCGGCCGCAGTCCATTGCCGCGGTCGGGCTTGGCTGCACCCTGATCGGCGGACTGTGGGGGGCCCTGGCCTACGGATACTTCCTCAAGGGTGTCTGGCCCCTGATCACGAAACACGCCGACGGATCGAAGTCGGGACTGCCGTTCGGTTCGATCTTCCTGTTCGATTTTGGTGTGTTTCTTGTGGTTCTGGGTGGCGTCTGCTGCATCCTTTTCGCACTGGAGGATGTCGTGCAGTCCGATTCCGAAGCGGGAGGAGACTGATCATGGAAATCATGCTCGCCGTCCTCGCCGGGTTCCTGGTGTCTGCCGGCGCCTATCTGATGATGAGCGGCAAGACCCTGCCGTATCTGTTCGGCCTGACCATGATCAGCAACGCTGCCAACATCATCATCTTCTGCGCCGGTCGCCTCACCTTCGGTGCGCCGCCACTGATCCCCGAAGGCGAAAAATACATCGAGGGTGCCGCCAACGCCCTGCCGCAGGCGCTGGTCCTGACCGCCATCGTCATCGGCTTCGGCCTGCTCGTCTTTGCGCTCACACTGGCCTACCGCTCGTGGTTTGTCCTTGGCACCGTGGAGATGGATGACATGCACGAGTCCGAACCCGGCACGGAGGTAATCTCCTAGTGCTGCTGTTCTGGCCAGTCGTCATTCCGTTTTTCACCGCCGTACTGACCCTGCTCGCCTGGCGGTCTCCGGAAATTCAGCGCGGACTGTCGCTGATGGGTGCTTTCGCGCTGCTGGCATCGGCGCTGGCGATCTTCTCGCATACCCTGAATTACGGACCGGTGGCGGCCCAGGCCGGCGGCTGGGATGCGCCCTTTGGCATCACCATGGTCGCGGACGCGCTTTCCGCAACAATGGTGCTGCTCGTGGGAGTCGTCGCGACCGCCGTCATTCTGTTCAGCTTCTCGGATGTTACCCGTGAAGAAGAGCATTTCGGCTACCACCCCCTGACCCATGCGCTGCTTGCCGGTCTCGGCGGTGCGTTTCTGACCGGCGACATATTCAACATGTACGTCTGGTTCGAGGTAATGCTGATTGCCTCCTTCGGCCTGCTGGTCATTGGCGGCCAGCCCAACCAAATTGCCGGGGCGATCAAGTACGTCGGCCTCAACCTGATCGCGACGGTCGCCTTCATCGCCGGCGTCGGTCTGCTCTACGGCACCGCCGGCACGGTCAACATGTCCGATCTGCACAACGTGCTCAACGGACGGGAAGGTGACAGTGTCGTCACCGCTTCGGCGGCTTTCCTTCTGTTCGCCTTCGCCTCAAAGGCGGCGCTCTTTCCGCTGTTTTTCTGGCTGCCCGCGTCCTACCACACGCCCTCGTTTTCCACATCGGCAATGTTCTCGGCGCTGGTGACGAAGGTCGGCGTCTACGCGCTGTTCCGGGTCTTTTCGCTGGTTTACGACATCGAAGGATCCATCCTCGAACCGATCCTGCTGTGGGGAGCGGTCCTGACCATGGCCTTCGGTGTGTTCGGCGCCCTCAGTCAGAGCAGCGTCCGCCGGGTTCTCGGCTATACCATAATCGGCTCGATTGGCATGATGATCCTCGGGTTTGCCGTCGGCAGCCGCCTGGCAGTCGCTGCGGGGGTGTTTTATCTGTTCCAGGACGTTCTGGTAAAAGCCGCGCTGTTCCTGTCCGCCGGGGCGACAGCACGACTGACCGGATCGGAGTTGTTTGCCCGCAGCGGCGGCGTCTGGCGGTCCCGTCCATTCTTTGCCGTCGTGCTTCTGATCCCGGCCCTGTCCCTCGCCGGCGTGCCGCCGCTGTCAGGTTTCTGGCCGAAGCTGATGCTCGTCCAGGCAACACTCGAACAGGGCAGCTGGTTTCTGGCATTCGCCACCCTCGCAACCGGGTTCTTCATGCTGTTTGCCGTGGCGAGGGTCTGGTCGGCCGTAATTTGGTCCGCGCATCCGGACGGCGACAGGGCCATCACCAGGACCCTTGACGGTCCGACCTGGGCGCCGCTGGTCTCCCTGACGCTGCTGGTGATCTTCATCGGCCTCAATGCGGGCAACTTTGTCGATCTGACCCTGACCATCGCGGACCAGATCATCGACCCGACCGCCTATCTGACTGCCGTTCTGGGAGAGCCGAAATGATCACTTTCCTGTGGCGATGCCTCTGTCTCGTCTGGCTGCTGATCGTGTTCATGCGCGATCTCGTGGTTTCCAGCGTCCAGGTCGCAAGAGCCGTTCTCTCACCAGGCTACGCCGCCAAACCAAGGCTGGTAACCATCCCCCTCACCGTCGAATCCGATGCCGGCATTACGATGGTTGCCAACCTCATCACGCTGACCCCCGGCACCCTCACCGTCGACGTCAGCGCCGACCGGAAAACCCTTCTGGTCCACGACCTGCTGGCCGGCGACAGCAGCGAGGCCACACGCGAAGGGGTGCGCCAGGGGATCGAACCTCGCGTGCTTCGGGTGACAGGCCGATGATTATTGAATCTGCCGTCACCGGTGCCCTCGGCCTCACCCTGCAGATAACGGTCATGTTTCTGATCGTCGCACTGCTCTGCGCGACCTGGCGACTGCTTGTCGGCCCTACCCTGGCAGGGTGGTCGCCCTCGACCTGGTTTCCATGCTGCTGGTGGTATTCCTTGTGGTGTTCAAGCTCGTTAGCGGCGTGGACGCCTACATGTACGTTGCCATCGGCCTCGCCCTGATCGCCTTTCTGGCGACGGTCGCCTTCGCGAACTTCATCGATCGCGCGGAGGGAACCGACGATGACTGAGACCCTCGCCAACGCACTCCTGCTCGTCGGCAGCTTCTTTTGCCTCGTGGCCGGCATAGGCGTGGTGCGGCTGAATGACGTGTTCTCCCGGATGCATGCGGCGACGAAGGCGGGCACCCTCGGGTTGGCCCTGATCTGCATCGCCATCATGCTGCTGGCCGACACCTGGCTCCATCTGGCGGAAGCGGTGTTCGTGTTCCTGTTCATGATCGCCAGCGCCCCGGTCGGCGCCCACCTGATCGGCCGCGCCGCATTTCACAACTATCAGCCGATGGACCCCAAGACACAGGCAGATCCGGAATCCGAACCGTTCCGTCATCCGGTCAGACTTCCGGACTCATCGCTCCCCACCAGTGAGCTTGTGGCGGAGCCGTCGCACAAAAGCCCAGACGACCCCGACAACGGGTAAGGTCAGCAGCGCAAGAACCGTGGTCTTTTCCAGACCGACCGCACTGCCCAGCGGCGCAAACAGGCCGGCGACCAGGTTCACCGCGTAGTAGCTTATCGCCACCACGGACAGTCCCTCGACGGTTTCCTGCAACCTGAGCTGCATCGCCGCACGCCGGTCCATCTGCCGCAGAACCTCGTTGTTCTGCGCCTGGTTGGCCACGTCGACACTGGTGCGCAGCAGGTTTGCCGCCCGCTCGGCCCGGGCCGACAGTTCCGAAAGCTGGTTCCTGGCCGAACGGCAGGTCCGCATCGCCGGATCGTACCGCCGCATCATGAATTCACCGAGCATCTGAATGCCGCCAATCCGGTTTTCCCGCAGCGCCGTAACCCGCTGCGACACCAGCGCCGCATAGGCCTCAAACGCGCCGAACCGGAAGGCATTGGTCGACGACAGCAGTTCGATCTCAGCGGCGATCCCCAGCAGCCGCTCAAGAATTTCGGCCTCGTTTCCGGCCCGCTCGGCCATCGCCGCCACATTGTCCGAAAGATCCCGCTCGAGCCGCGCGACGGCGGCGGATATTTTCCGCGCTTTCGGCAGGGTCAGCATCGACATGCTTTTGTAGGTCTCAATTTCCAGCGCCCGCTGAACGATCCTCCCGAGCCGGTTGGGATCGATGTCCGGTCTTGCCAGCACCGCGAACCGGACATGCCCGCCCTCGTCGATGCGAAAATCGCTCGCCAGCGCGGCATCGCCGTCGGTCACGTAACTGGCCGACAGGCTCTCCTGCACGAACCACGCCGGAAAATGTTCCTCGGCGTGGGCCTGAAACCCGTCCTTCGGCACCGCTTCGATCCGCACGAGGCAGGATGTCACCACCCGACCCGGTGCCGCGGCCATCCAGTCAGCCGGAAACAGGTTGAACGCCTCGCTGGAAAATGGATCGACTTTCTGGTCGGAGGAAAAGAACGTGTAGGTTACGAATTCCGTATGCATCTCCCATTTCAGGAAATACCGGCCCAGATTGCCCGAATAGTGGCTCGCCCCCGGCGCCGGATGTGACGCACCGTGACGGTCAAGCAGTTCCAGCAGATGGTCGATATCAAGCTGCCGGTCCCGCTCCGCCGCATTCTCCAGCTTCTTGAACGCCAGGTAACCCGCCCGGCCAGGCGGTGTCAGCACCGGAAACGGTCGGGCGTGCAGCTCATTGGCGAGCTGATAGCGCATCGGATGGTCAGGCAGCACGGGATTTCCCATAGGCAACTCCGGACAGGCTATCCACCGGTGCCACAGACTCCGTCCATTTCACAGGATTCGCTGGCTGCACGGCCAAAGATCCAAGCCGAGGTTGCCCCGGTGCCACATTGATCCGTCAGGACCGTCCGCGCGCCAGCACCGCGTCATCGGCCTCCGGTCCGGCAAAGTCCACAGCCTCCAGCCGCCGGGCACGGCCCGTCACCTTGTCCGCCGAAATGCGGATTTCCGCCACATCCTTCTGCGCCTGCTCGAAGTGCCGTTCCAGATTGCCGATCCGGGTGACGATCCGCTCCACGTCCCGATGCAGCAGCCCCAACTCCCGGCGAATGTTGTGCGCCTCCGCCCGCAGACGCGTGTCCTTCAACACCGCCCGCAGCGTGTGCAAGGTCGCCATGCAGGTGGTCGGCGAGACGATCCAGACCCGCTGATCGAAACCTTCCCGAACCAAATCGGCAAACCGCGCATGAAGCTCCGCATAGACGGCCTCGGACGGCAGAAACATCAACGCCCCTTCCGCCGTCTCGCCCTCGATGATGTATTTCTCCGAAATCGCCTTGATATGCGCCCTGACCGAGGTCCGCATCATCCGCCGCGCCTCGTTGGTTTCCGCCGGTGTGCCTGCCGCCATCAGCGCCTCATAGGCCTCCAAGGGAAACTTCGCGTCGATCACGATCGGTCCCGGCGGATGCGGCATCAGGATCAGACAGTCGGCCCGCATGTTGTTCGACAGCGTCGCCTGAAAATTCACCGCATCCGGCGGCAGGGCCCTGGTCACGATCTCCCGCAGCTGTATTTCCCCGAACGCGCCCCGGGTCTGCTTGTTCGAGAGAATATCCTGCAACCCCAGCACGTCCGCGGACAGCTTTTCGATCCGCGTCTGCGCCCTGTCGATCGACTGCAGCCGCTGCTGCAGATCACCCAGCGACTGCGCCGTACGCTGCGAACTTCGGCCCACAGTCTCGCCCAGCGCCTGACTGACGTCGCCGAGCCGTCGCTCAATCGCCTCCGACAGTCTGATCTGCGCGCTTGACTGCGTTTCCGCGACATTGCTGATGCCGCCATAAAGCTGGTTCTGCCCGTCATTCAGGGCCCGGACCGCCGCTTCCAGATCCTGCAGATGCCGCCCAAGCGGTTCCACCGCCCGCGACGACCGCATCTGCATCCACAGAAAGATCACCACGAAAACGAGCGCAAGCCCGATTGCCCACACCACCGGATCCGAGAGATCCACCACATGCGTGCCAATGGTAATCATCGCCGACCGAACAACCGCTCAATATCCGTCAGCTTCAACTCGACATAGGTTGGCCGCCCGTGGTTGCACTGGCCCGACAGCGGCGTCGCCTCCATTTCCCGCAACAGCGCGTTCATTTCCGGCCCGCTCATCCTGCGCCCCGACCGCACCGATCCGTGACAGGCCATCCGGCTCAGCACCGCATCGATCCGCGCCGCGAGACCTCCCTGGCCGGTGCCCTCCTCCAGCGCATCGGCGATATCCGCGAGCAGCGCGCGCCCGTCAACCTCGCCCAAAATCGCCGGCGTCTCCCGCAGGCACAGCGCATTGCCGCCGAACGGCTCGAACACCAGCCCCAGTTCGGCGAGGTCCGATGCGGCGTCGAGCAGCCGGCAACAGGCACCGCTGTCGAGTTCGACAATCTCCGGGATCAGCAACAACTGGCTCGCCACGCCCGACCGCGCCCGCTCTGCCTTCAGCCGTTCATAGACCAGCCGCTCATGCGCCGCGTGCTGGTCGACGATGACAAGCCCATCGTCAGTCTGCGCCACCAGGTAATTCTGGTGAATCTGCGCCCGCGCGACGCCCAAAGGAAATGACTCCGCCTCTTTCTCCGGGTCCTGCGCGCCTTCAGTCACCACCGGCTGCTCTACCCGTGCCGACCACATTTCGGCATTTTCCAGCAACGCGGTGGCAGAAGGAACACCCCCCGGCCTGCGGCTGGTCCAGCCAACGGACTGGATCGGTCCGGTCGGCTCAATGTTTGGCCGGAACGCCCCCAGCATCCCTGTTCCGGTCGTCGTCGCCCCGCGGTGTCCTGCTGCCGCCAGCGCGTGTTTCAGCGACGAAACCACCAACCCGCGCACAACACCGGACTCGCGAAATCGCACTTCGGCCTTGGCCGGATGCACGTTCACATCCACCTGTTCCGGCGGACAGTCGACAAACAGTGCCGCGACCGGGTGCCTGTCCCGCGACAGCACGTCGCCGTAGGCGGCCCGCAACGCGCCATGGAGCAGCCTGTCCCGCACCGGCCGGCCATTGACGAACAGATACTGCGCCACCGCCGCGCCCCGCGAAAACGTCGGGAGCGCAGCGAAACCCGCCAGCCGAACACCATCGCGTTCCGCATCGATCTGCAGCGCATTTTCGACGAAACCCGGCCCGAGGATCGCCGACAGCCGCCCGCGCAACCCGTCGAACAGATCGCCCGACTGCGCATCGTAACGCAGAACCTGGCGCGGGTTGTTCCGGTCCGACACATCCGCAAGCGTGAACGCCACCGCCGGCGACGACATCGCCAGCCGCTTCATCACATCGCTGATCGCCTGGGCCTCCGCCCGGTCGGTCCGAAGGAATTTCAGCCGCGCGGGGGTTGCCGAAAACAGCCCTTCCAGTTCGACAACCGTCCCTTCCGACAGTGCCGCCGGCCGCACCGGCGCCGCATCTCCGCCCCGCACCCGGACAACCGCCGCCGCATCCGACCCGGCCGCCCGCGACGTGAGGGTCAGGGTCCCCACGGCGCCCAGCGAGGGCAGCGCCTCGCCGCGAAATCCGAAGGTGAGGATGTTGGTCAGATCGTGCCCGTCGATCTTCGAGGTCGCATGTCGCGACAGCGCCAGGCCAAGCTGCTCCGCCGGGATACCGTGGCCGTTGTCCGTCACCCGGATCAGACCCTTGCCTCCGGCGGCATAGACCACGTCGATCCGTGTCGCGCCCGCATCGAGCGCATTCTCGACCAGTTCCTTCACTGCCGACGCCGGCCGCTCCACCACTTCGCCCGCGGCGATACGGTTGGCCGCAGCCGCATCAAGCTGCCGAATTGTCCTGGAGGTACGCTCTATATAGGGGGCGACGATGTTCATACCCCAAGGTTTAGCACATCTCCCTTGGGGTATGCCATGGTTAATTGGTCGCTTCGAGCCCCTCCGGACGCCCGACAACCACCCAGGTCAACTGCTCCGGCTTCAGAAGCCGCGACGCGACGCGCCTGATGTCGTCAACGGTCACCGCATTGACCAGATCGTTGCGGTTGTTGACGTAGTCTATCCCCAGATCGGCGATCTGCAGACCAAGCAACTGGTTGGCGATTCGCCCGTTGCCATCGAACCTGAGCGGATAGGCCCCCGTCAGATATTTCTGCGCATCCTCAAGCTCGCGTTCAGTCACGCCCTCCTCGGCCATGCGCTGCCATTCCCGACGCACGATGTCGATCGCCTGCGCCACCACCCCGTTGGCACTGGAAAAACCTCCGAGATAGAGCCAGCCGAGATCGCCGGGCGCGAGATAGGTGTAGATGCCATAGGTCAGCCCCCGTTTCTCGCGCACCTCTTCGGTCAGCCGGGAGCCGAAACCTCCGCCGCCGAGTCCCTCACTACCGAGACCACCACCCCCCAGACCATGGGTGCGTTGTTTCGACTTCGCCTTGCGTTTGGCGCGAGTCCCAGATCGCTTATCGTTCTCCTGATGCTCCAAAGGCATCGCGAACGGATGCTGCCTGGCTAGCCTTAACGCCGAGAGGAGATCTTGGATCTCCTGGTGCACCTCCTCCATGTGCTGGGTGCGCAGCCGCTCCGCATCCTCCTGGGCCTGGCGGACGACGCTCTGCGATGTGTCGAACCAGTATCGATTGCCCTCCACGTAGAGGAAGGAGGCCTTGT
>JAUIHM010000009.1 GCA_030432315.1 Alphaproteobacteria bacterium
AAGGCGATGCTGTTCGGCGGGTTCCTCTCGGTGCTGCTGGTCGGGTTTTCCACCGCGCTGTTCCTGCGCACGCTGTTTTTCACCGTCACCGGACAGAACGCGTTTCGCGAAGGCGTCGATCCGATCGCCTATGGCACGGCGGACTATCTGCCCTGGCATGGCGGGGCGGTTCTGCTGGGCCTCGCGCTGATCTTCTTCGTCTTCGGACGTGAGCGGACCAAAACCGGCTGGAACATGGGCAAGGGTCTGGTGGCGCCGATCATCGTCATCGGCGTGGTCCTCGGCTCGATCTATGGCGGCATCACCGGCATTACCGAAGCCGCGGGCATGGGCGTCGTTGCTGTATTCCTGATCTCGGTGTTCCGCGGCGAGGCGAGTTTCGACCTGGTCTGGGACAGCCTGATGCGGACGCTGAAATCGACCGGCACCATAATCTGGGTGACCATCGGCGCGACCGCGCTGGCCGGAGCCTATACCATTGCCGGCGGGCCGACCTATGTGGCCAACCTGATCATCGGCGCCGACCTGCCGACCACCGGCATCCTGCTGGTGATGATGCTGATCTTCCTGTTCATGGGCGCGTTCATGGACTGGGTCGGCATCGTGCTGCTGGTGATGCCGGTGTTCCTGCCGATCGTGCTCAAGTTGCCGGTCGAGGAGATCGGCCTGTTCGGTCCGATGGCGGATTCGGTCAGCTTCGTGCCGATCTGGTTCGGGATCCTGTTCTGCGTCAACATGCAGGTCAGTTTCCTGTCACCGCCCTTCGGGCCTGCGGCCTTCTATCTCAAGTCGGTTGCTCCGCCGCACATCACCCTGCCGGACATATTCCGCGGCTTCATGCCCTTCATAGGTATCCAGCTTCTCGTGCTGATGATCGTGCTGTTCTTCCCGGAAATCACCATGTTCTTCCGGTAACGGCCCTCAGGGTACGGGCGGTATCCGCCCGTACCCGCACTGCGCGGCGCGACCGCGCGAATTCCGGCTTGCAGCCCCCGACGGACTGGCAGAAACTCCGCCCGCTAACATCCAGCGCAGAACGACCGGACGCGCCGGTCAGACCTGACGGCTGGAGAGGGGGGAGAAATGCCAGAGCTGGAAGTCCTGACACCGGAGCAGGTGTCCCGGTACAGGGAAGACGGGTATCTCGTGCTGGAGCGGCGCATTCCGCCGGAGACCATTCAGGCGGTCCGCGACGAGATCGCCAGGTTTCAGGACGAGGCGCGCGGCATGACCGAATCCAGCGACCGCCTCGACCTCGAAGACAGCCACACGCCCGAAGACCCGCGCATCCGCCGCATCAAGCTGCCACACAGGATCAGCGACGTCGTCCGCGACCTGATGTATTCCGACCACATCCTCGCGCCGGTGCGCGATCTGATCGGTCCCGATCTGCGGCTGCAGACCTCCAAGCTGAACATGAAGTCGGCGGGCTACGGCGCCGCGATCGACTGGCACCAAGACTTCGCCTTCTATCCGCACACCAATGACGACGTGCTGGCGGTGGGCGTGATGATCGACGACATGGCCAGCGCCAACGGGCCACTGATGATCTACCCCGGTTCGCATCTGGGGCCGATTCACGACCATCACCGCAACGGTGTTTTTGCCGGGGCGCTCGATCCGGCCGCGAACGGTTACGATCCGAAGGACGCGGTGGAACTGACCGGGCCGGCGGGGTCTATCTCGATCCATCACGGGCGGATCGTTCACGGCTCGGCGCTGAACACCTCCAGCCTCGACCGGCGGGTTCTGTTCTATGAGATGATGGCCGCCGACGCGTTCCCGATCATGGGGGCGATGACCGGGTTTGACGACATCGCCGAATTCAACGGCCGGATGCTCTGCGGCTCACCGACCCTGGAGCCGCGGCTGGCGCCGGTTCCGGTCCGCATTCCCCAGCCACAGCCACAGCACAACCGCTCGATCTATGAGATCCAGGGCGGGGTGAAACGCGCAAAGGTGACCATGTGAAGAAACTGACGGCAGGGCTGATCGGTTCCCACATCCAGTCAACCCGGCTTCCTTTTACGCTGAAACTGATGTGCGAGGAGGCCGGCATCGGCTTTTCGTTTGAACTGATCGACACCGACGGCATGACGGATTTCGATTTCGCCGCCACCGTGGACGATTTGCGCGCCCGCGGCTGGACCGGGGTCACGGTCACGCATCCGCACAAGGTAACCGCGGCGCAGTATGCCGGGGCGGGGATGCGGCCGGAGGTGGCCGCGCTTGGTGCCAGCAACACGC
Organism: Alphaproteobacteria bacterium; assembly: GCA_030432315.1. Taxonomy (GTDB): domain Bacteria; phylum Pseudomonadota; class Alphaproteobacteria; order Rhodobacterales; family Rhodobacteraceae; genus Amaricoccus. Next base: position 2,248 of record JAUIHM010000009.1, read on the forward strand.
TGGTGTTCGCGCCGGACCTGACCGGCTGGAATACCGACTATACCGGATTCCTTGGCGCCTGGGGCGCCTGCATGGGGGATGCGGCGCCAGGCCGGGTTGCAATGGCGGGGGCCGGCGGGGTGGCCCGGGCGCTGGGGCCGGCACTGGCCCGGCTCGGGGCTGCGCGGATCGACATCTGGGACATGGATTTCGAACGGGCGGCGGCGCTCGCCGACGCAATCGGCACGGTTGCCCATGCGCTGCCGATCGCCGACGCGGCGGATGCGGTGCGCAGCGCGGACGGTCTGGTCAACGCAACGGCGCTCGGCATGAACAGTGATGCCCGAAGCGCGGTCGCCCCCGCGCTGATCGGTGGCCAGACCTGGGCGTTCGATGCGGTCTATACGCCGGTCGACACCGTCTTCCTCAAAGCGGCCTCTGCCGCCGGATTGACGACAATCAGTGGATTTGAGCTGTTTCGACACATGGCCATCCGCTCCTTCAGCGCCTATACCGGCCTCGAGGTGGCGGCGGAACGGTATCTGCCGAAACTGGCGGCCCTGCGGCCCGTCGCCCAAGCCTAGACGCAATATCAGATCAGTAAAGGACAGGGACATGACAAAACCCAATATCGGATTTATTGGCCTCGGCCTTATGGGCAGCGCCATGGTGCAGCGCCTGCAGAGCCTCGGCTATCCGGTGACCGTTCTCGGCAACCGTTCGCGCGAACGGCTGGAAGCCGCGGTGGCGCGCGGCGCGGTCGAGGCCGCCAACGGACGTGAAGTGGCGCAAGCCAGCGATATCGTCATGCTGTGCATGGACACCTCGGAATCGGTGGAATCGCGGATGCTCGGGGAGGACGGGGTAATTGCCGGCCTGAAGCCGGGCGCGGTGGTGATCGACTTCGGCACCTCGCTGCCTGGATCGACCAAGAAGCTGGGTGAGGCGGTAATTGCCAAGGGCGGTCAGATGCTTGACGCCCCGCTGGGACGTACGCCATCCCATGCGGTCGACGGTCTGCTCAACATCATGGGCGCCGGCGACGAGGCGACGTTCAATGCGGTCAAGCCGGTGCTCGACGATCTCGGCGAGAACGTGTTCCATCTCGGCCCGCTCGGCTCGGGTCACACGATCAAGCTGATCAACAACTTCTTCGCCATGACCACCGCTTCCGCCATGTCGGAGGCATTCGCCATGGCAGACACCGCCGGGATCGAGCGCGACAAACTTTACAGCGTCCTTTCCGCCGGTCCGCTGCACTCGGGGATGATGGATTTCGTCAAGGCCTATGGCGTGGACGGCGACCGGGAGAAACTCGCCTTCACCATCCGCAATGCGAAAAAGGACGTGGGCTATTACCGGCAGATGGCCGAGGACCTCTCGTTCCCGACCCTGGTCTCGAAGGGCACGATTGCGGTGCTGGACGAGGCAACGGATGCGGGCATGGGAGACTCTTACGTGCCGCAGATTGTCGACTTCTTCTCGAAAAAGACCGGCAAGGCCTGATCCCAGGTGAGCCCCGCCGCCATCACGCCGAAACAGGACCGGGCTGCTCTTGGCATCTCGATGATGCTGCTGGCCTATCTGTGCTTTTCGTTCATCGATACGGGCGTGAAGTGGCTGGTGCTGGCGGGGATACCGGCGCTGCAACTGGCATTCGTGCGTTACGCCGGGCATTTCGCCCTGTCGCTCAGCCTGCTGCTGCGCGACGGGGTGTCTGTGCGCGGTTTCGCCACCCCGAAGCTCGGGCTGGTGCTGCTGCGCAGCCTGCTGCTGGCGGTCTCGACCATGCTCAATTTTCTCGCACTGCGCTATCTGCCGCTGACGCTGACCTCGACGATCCTGTTTCTGGCGCCGATCATCGTCTGCGCCCTCTCCTGGCCGCTGCTGGGGGAAAGGGTCGGGAAATTTCGGCTGACGGCGATCCTGATCGGCTTTGTCGGCATTCTGATCGCGATCCGGCCGTTTGGCGTTGATTTTCACTGGGCAACGGTGCTGTCGCTGGGGGCGGCGGCGAGTTTCGCGCTCTACACCATGCTGACGCGCAGCCTGTCCGGCGTGGTTTCGTCCGGCATCATGCAGTTCTATTCCGGCTTTGTCGGCACGGTGCTTCTTCTTCCGGTGGCGGTCATGGTCTGGCGCAGTCCGGTCGATGGAATCGACTGGCTGATCCTGCTCTCGACCGGATTTTTCGGCTGGCTCGGGCATGAGGTGCTGACACGGGCGTTCCACTATGCGCCGGCCAGCATGCTGACCCCGTTCGGCTATTCGTTCATGCTCTACCTGACCGCCTGGAGCTGGCTGGTGTTCGGCACCCTGCCGGACCGCTGGACGGTGGTGGGAGCGGTGATCGTCGCCGCCGCCGGTCTGATCATCTGGGGGCGGGAGCTTTACCTGTCCCGCCGCTTGACCCCGGTGCCGCCCGCGCCGGGTGCCTGAGGCGGGGACGGCTGCGGCTCAGCGCATCGAGTCCGGCAGCCAGGTGACTATGCCGGGCCAGACGGTGATCAGTGCGACCAGTGCCAGAATGCCGACGAAGAACGGCAGGACCCCCTGGATGACCTCGGTGATGCTGCCCCGGTTGCGCACGCCCTGGACGATGTAGAGGTTCATGCCGACCGGTGGCGTCAACAGCGCCAGTTCGCACATGATCACGAGGAAAACGCCGAACCACACCGGATCGTAGCCGATGGTGACCACCACCGGAAAGATGACCGGGATCGTGGTGATCATCATCGCCAGCGCGTCGAGAAAGCAGCCGAGGATCAGATAGAGCAGCACGAGGTAGAGAATCAGCGTCACCGGGCTGACATCCAGCGACGAGATCCAGCCGGCCACCTGGTCGGGAATGCCGAGCACGCCCATCGAGAAGTTCAGAAAGAACGCGCCGACCAGCACCAGCAGAATCATCGCGGTAATGCGCACCGTGGCCAGAAGGCTTTCATGCAGCATCGCGGTCTTCAGCTTGCCGTACCAGGCCGCGAGGCCGAGCGAGGCGACCACGCCGACTGCCGCCGCTTCTGTCGGCGTCGCCCAGCCGCCATAAATGCTGCCGATGATGGTGAGAAAGATCGCCGCCGGGCCGACGAGATCGATGAGACGGCGCAGACGGCCGCTTCGGTCGACCTCGACGGCCTGCTCCGATCCGGCAATGCCAGGCCAGATCGCGGCGCAGACGGCAATAATCACGACGAAGGACAGCGCCAGCAAAAGGCCGGGCAGGATACCGGCGAGGAAGAGATCGCCGATCGACGTGTCGGTGACGGCGCCGTAGATGATGAAGTTGATCGATGGTGGGATCAGAATCCCGAGTGTCGCACCGCTGGCAATCGAGCCGGCCACCCAGCGCTCATCATACTGCTGCGCGCGGAAGGTTGGCAGGGCGACGGTGCTGATCGTCGCGGCGGTTGCTACGGACGACCCGGAGATGGCGGCGAACATCGACGAGGACGCGATGTTGGAATGCAGCAGTTTGCCCGGAAGCCACTGCACCCAGTCGGTCAGGGACCGGTACATGCGTTCGGCGATCTCCGCCTTCACCAGGATTTCGCCCATCAGGATGTAGAGCGGAATCGCGGTGAGCACGAAGCTGTTCATCTTGCCCCACATCAGGTTGCCGACCGAATTCAGCATCATCGGGCCGATGCCGAGGACAACGCCGAGCAGAGCGGTGACGACCATCACCGCGGCAACGTGCAGGCCGATCAGCAGCAGTCCAAGGACGCAGAGGAAACCGGCGGCGATTACTCCGATGCTGACCATCAGCGGGGTCCCCCCTGCGTCCCGACCGAGAAGCCCGCGGCCTCCAGTTCCTGTTGTTCGGCGGACTGTGCCTTCATTTCCGCATCAACAGCCGTGAAGGCGCCGCGCGCGAACAGGGTGACGCAGCGCAGGACCACAACAAGCGTCACCAGCGCAAAAAGCGCCAGTCCCGCAACCCAGAGCGACTGGGGAATCCAGAGCGGTGTCTGCAGCGGCGTTGTCGCCGCTGAGCCGAGCCGGATCGACTGCCGCAGGGTGCGGATGCCGAACCAGAGCATTCCGGAGGCAACGCCAAACATCACCAGGGCCGCAAATATGTGCAGCACCGCCCGCGGCATGACCGGCAGATGACGGATCAGCAGGTCGATCCGGGTATGGGCGCGGGTCACGGCGGCGTAGCCGAAGCCGACCGCCGCCGTGACCGCAAGGGCGTAGCCGCCAAGCTCATCCACCCCCTGGAACGAGTGGTTGAAGAGCTTGCGCGAAATGATCTCCACTGCGGTGATGACCGCCTGAACCAGCAGGACATATCCCGCGGCCAGGGCAATCGGCCGTGCAATGCGTTCTTCCGGTCTCATCGGGTCATCCTCCGCAGTGCCGGATCAGTTGGTGAGGATCGCGAGGCCGCGGGCGGCGCCTACGGTCTCGTTCCAGATCGCCGTGCAGCCTTCATAGGTCGCTTCGCAGCGCGCCGCCCAGTCCGGCAGGATGACGGCCCCGGCGGCTTCCTTCACCCGTTCGACATCCGCGTCGGTCACATCGACCAGAGTCATCGAGAAGGCGGTGTGCTCGGAACAAGAGTCCTGACCGGTGTTGCAGGCAAGAGCGTCGTCGTTGATTGTGTCGGCAAGTTCCCACTGTGCGGCCTCAAGCGTGTCATAGGCGGCGCCGACTTCGGCGCGCTGCTCGTCGGTCAGACCGTTCCACCAGTCGAGATTGGCGAAAATGCCCTGAACCGAACCGGAAACCGAGAGCGGGATCTGGTGGGTTGTCACTTCGGGCCAGTTGCCTGAATTGCCGGAGGTCGGCGAGGTGACGCCACAATCGGCGACGCCGCGCTGCAGGGCCGGGTAGACCTCACCAAAGTTCAGGGTCACCGGGCTTGCGCCGAAGGATTCGAGCAGGGCTGACATCGACGGGGTGAAGCTGCGGATCTTGAGGCCGCTCAGGTCATCGACGCTTGCGACCTCGGCATTGCAGTAGAACACCTGCGGGCCGAACGGCCAGAGCGCCAGAACCTTCGCGCCGAACCGGTCCTGCAGCCTTGCATCGAAAGCGTCGCGATAGGCGTCGACGGCGGCTTTCAGGCTCACCATGTCGGTCGAGACACCGATCAGGTCGAGCCCCTCGAAGAAGGCGTCGTCGCGCGCGGCGGTGCCAATCTGCACCGAGACGATGTTGAAGGTATTGTCGGAGACCAGACGCAGGCCGTCGGCGGTACTCAGGCCCAGGCCCTCGTAATTGTTGTATTGGACCTGAAACCCTTCGCCCTTCAGCGTTTCGACCGCGGCTTCCTCATTCGGGTACTGCTTGGCGGTGGGCAGGATCTGGCTCAGGATGCGGACCGGTGTCTGCGCCTGCACGGCGGTTCCGGCGACCAGGCCGGCAAGCAGGATTTGTGGAAAGAGTCTCATCGTCACTGTCCTCATGATTGCGTATTTGATGATTGCATGCAAAATGATGGCATAAAATAATTCACAATCAACCGGATTTTCTGTAATGCTGGCAATCAGCGGGTGTAACGACGGCACATCCACCCAAATGGCCAACAAAGAAGCAGCCCGATCCGGCGTTTGAGCAAAAGAGAAGCAGATGAACTCGACCTTCGGCCTTCAGCGGCAACCGCTACACACCCAGGTTGCGGAGATTCTCCGGGCGCAGATCGTCAGTGGAGACCTGCCTCCTGGTGAGAGGATGAACGAGGTCGCGCTGTGCGAGGCGTTGGGAATTTCCCGAACGCCGCTGCGCGAAGCGGTGAAGATTTTGGAACTCGAAGGACTGGTGACGATCCGCCCGCACAAGGGCGCGATGGTGTCGGAGATCAGCCTGCGGGACATCGGGGAGATTTTCGACCTTCTCGCGCCGCTTGAGGCGCTCGGAACCCGGCTCGCGCTCGAGCGCATGACTGCCGAGGAACGCACCGGGATTCTCGATCTGCATGACCGCATGATCGGCTGTTACGAGGCGAACGACCGCGAGGGCTGTTTTCAGAACGACTACCGCTTTCACAACACCATGATTGAACTGGCGCGGCATGACGTGCTGCGGGCGACCCACACCGGTCTGACCAACCGGTCGCAGCGCGGCCGCTACCTTGCGCCGCGGTTCTCGCAGCCGAAACTCGACGAAGCGATGGCGGCGCATGTTCGGCTGATCGAAGCCGTCCGGGCCGACGACATCGACGCGGCGGCGGAGATCATGTTCGACCATGTCCGCTGCACCGGGGAATTCGTGCTCGATACGCTGCGGCAGTCAAACCTGGCGAAATAGGCCGTCGTTCTTCCGGCCTTCCGTGTCAGTCGGCAGCGTAGCGTTCGACGAAGCCGCGCAGGATCGCTTCGGGGACATGCACGTCCTCGGCCCGGCACATTGCCTTGAGCCGCTCGGCGTCGTCGGGCGGAAAGTAGCCCTTGTCGCGGTAGATGCGGATCCGCACCTCGAACCCTTCCGCATCCGCCTCCGGGTGAAACTGGGTGGCATAGACGTTGTCGCGGTAACGGATCATCTGATATGGGCAGGTTTCCGACTGCAGCAGGTGGGCGCAGTCCCCGGGCAGCGCCTGAAGCGCCTCCTTGTGGCCGACGAAGGCGCGAAACCCGTCCGGAAGCCCGGAGCAGAGCGGATCGGCGGCGGCATCCGGGCCATGGGTGCAGGTGACGGCGCCAACCGGCTCGCCGTAACGCTGCTTGCTCACGGTAACGCCGAGATGGTGGCCGAGGATGCCGATGCCGTAACAGCAGCCCATGAACGGAAAGTCCCGTTCGGTGATCTGAGGCATCAGCCCGAGCACCGCCTGTTCGATCTTGCGATCCATTGCCGACTTGGTCTCTTCCGGGTCGCTGACGCAGCCAGGGCCGCCTCCGACGATCACCCCGGAATAGCCGTCGAGTTTGAGGCCTGCGGGCATCGGCTCCACGTCGAGCCTGATCCGGTGTGCATCGGCAGCGGTCAGTCCGCCCTTCTGCAGAATGGCGGCGAATTCATTGTCGGAGGCTTCCGGTTCCGGACGCAGCTGCAGGATCAAGAACGGTTTCATGATCGAATGATTACCCGGTTCCACCGAAGTTAACAATTGCCTTCGGCGGGCCGTCTCTCAGCTGAACATCGCCCGCAGATCGACCGACGAGCGCCTGCCGATGTCGTCCTGATGTTCGGCCAGGAAGTTGTCCATGGCCGCCCAGCCGGCGTCGTGCAGCAGCAGCAGCAGCGTCCGGTTCATCGCCATTTTCGAGGCAACGCCGAGTTGCGACATGAATTTGTCGTCCTTGATCGAATGGATGTAGTGCCGTTTCATCCGGTTCGGGGCGATGGTGCCATCCTCGATCAGCCGGTTTACCAGATCGATGTTGCGCAGTTCCCGCAGCAGCGAGGCGTTGAAGCTGATTTCGTTGATCCGGTTGAGGATCGCTTGCGAGGTGCGCGGCACCTCCTCGCGCTCCAGAGGATTGATGTGCACGATCAGGATGTCGGGGGTTTTGGTCTCGTAGAACAGCGGGAACAGGGTCGGGTTGCCCATGTAGCCGCCGTCCCAATAGGCTTCGATCCGTCCGGTGGCCGGATCCTCGATCTCGATCGCCTGGTAGAGAGTCGGCAGACAGGCGGAGGCGAGGATGGCGTCGGTGCAGATTTCGGTGCCGGAAAATACCTTCGGCTTGCCGGTGCGCACCTGGGTCGCGGCGATGAACAGTTTCGGTCCCGTCGGGTGGCACACGGCGCTGTAGTCGAGCAGATCATCGACGATCGCCCGCAGCGGGTGCCAGTTGGCCGGATTGAACTGATACGGCGACAGAAACCGCGTCAGGGTATCGCTGGCGACGACCATCGGGCTGTTGTCGAGCGCCTTCGAAATCAGCGTGGGGGAGGGGGCGAAGGCCCGGAGCCATTCGGTGACCGGCTCGGAAAAGGCCCCTTCGAGGCCGGCAAGGCCGAGCCAGAAATCGGCGATGCTCTGCTTTGCCGCCTCGCGGCCGCCGGTGACCAGGCCGTGCTTCAGCGCCGCCGCGTTCATCGCCCCGGCCGAGGTGGCGGAAATGCCCTCGATCTCGATGTCTTCCTCATCGAGCAGCCGGTCGAGCGTGCCCCAGGTGAAGGCGCCATGGGCGCCGCCACCCTGAAGCGCGAGATTGATGACCCGCTTCCTGCCGGTCACAGCGCGGTCCAGCCCCCGTCGACCGAAATTGTCGTGCCGGTGATCTGGTCGGCGGCAGAGGAGCAGAGAAACGCCACCGTGCCGCCGATCTGTTCCACCGTCGCGAACTGTTTCGAGGGCTGCCGTTCCAGCAGCACGTCGCGGATCACGGTCTCGCGGTCCATGTCATACTGTTTCATCGTGTCGGGGATCTGTGCCTCGACCAGCGGCGTCAGCACGTAGCCCGGACAGATGGCGTTGCAGGTGATCGGCTCCTGCGCGGTTTCCAGCGCCACCACCTTGGTCATGCCGACGACGCCGTGTTTGGCGGCGACATAGGCGGATTTGTAGGGCGACGCCGTCAGCCCGTGCGCGGAGGCGATGTTGACCACCCGGCCCCAGCCCTGGGAGCGCATGATCGGCAGAACCGCCGCCGTGGCATGATAGGCCGAGTTCATGTTGATGGCGATGATCCGGTTCCATTTGTCGGCCGGGAACTCGTCGATCGGCGCGACGAACTGGATCCCCGCATTGTTGACGAGAATGTCGACCCGACCCATCAGCTCGTGGCCGCGGTTGACCAGCATCCGGCAGGCATCGCCGTCCGCCATGTCCGCCTGAACGTAATGCGCCTGGACCTTGTGTTCGTCCGCCAGACGGTCGGCGAGGGCGTGGTCCTCCGGGTTGTCGGTATACGAGTTGAGGACAACATTCGCGCCGAGCCTGGCCAGCTCTTCGGCTATCCCCAGACCGATGCCGGAATTGGATCCCGTGATGATTGCTGACTTTCCGGAAATCGACATTGTTCCTCACACTGTGGCTGATTGTGGGAGGATCATAGATGCTGCATTTGCGAACTGACAAGTGTGCCCGTCAAAAGGACAAAAAAAGACGCCCTCTCAAGGAGGGCGCCAAGTCGTTGAGGCAGGTTTCATACAGGCAAGAAACCTATCGAGCAGTGCAACCCTTATACAAAATCAATGACCTACCGCCAAGACAAAAATCGTGATGCGCATGGATCAACTCCCCGCTAGTCTGGTCTTGGTTAATCAAAACGACGGGATGTGACGAAAATGACACGCATATGTGGCTGGATTCTCATTGCGGTTATGTGCAGCGCGATTCAGGGGCGCGAGGCTCTCGCGGAACCGTCCCATGGCATAGCTATGTATGGCGAACCGGCCCTTCCACCTGATTTTGTGTCTCTCCCCTATGCCAACCCTGATGCACCCAAGGGCGGAAAGCTGGTTTTCGGTGAAACCGGCAGCTTCGATTCACTTAATCCGTACATTTTGAAGGGTTCCGCGCCATGGGGCATTCAAACCATGGTGTTCGAGAGTCTGATGGCCCGAAACTGGGATGAACCGTTCGCGCTCTACGGGCTTCTGGCCGAATCAATCGAAACCGGACCTGAGCGGGAATGGGTTGAATTCACCCTCAGACCCGAGGCGAAGTTCTCGGATGGCAGTCCGGTCACGGTCGAGGATGTGCTCTGGTCGATGGAAATCCTCGCGAACGAGGGCTCTCCGCGTTACGCAACTGCGTGGGCGAAGGTCGAAAAGGCTGAACAGACCGGTGAACGCTCGGTGCGATTCTCCTTCAGCGAGCCGGACAATGAACTGCCTCTGCTGATGGGCTGGCGACCGATTCTCAAGAAAGCCGACTGGGAGGGAATCGATTTCGCCCAGAGCAGCCTGCGGGTGCCGGTCGGTTCCGGGCCCTATGTGATCGGTGCGTTCGAGCCCGGCCGCTACATCAATTTCGAGCGTGATCCGGACTACTGGGGGCGCGATCTGCCGTACAATCAGGGATTGAACAATCTCGATACGGTCCGTTACGACTATTTCGTTGACGGCAACGTGCTGTTCCAGGCCTTCACCGCCGGTGAGGTGTCGATCTACCGGGAGGCGAGTCCGGCCGCCTGGGCGAGCCGCTACAACATCCCCGGCGTGCTCTCCGGCGAGATCGTCAAATCGGAGATTCCCCATGGCCGGCCCTCGGGCATGGAGGGGTTTGTCTTCAACACCCGCCGCCCGATCTTCGCCGACTGGCGGGTCCGCGATGCGCTGCTGCACGCGTTCAATTTCGAGTTTGTCAACGAGACCCTGAACGGCGGGGTCTATCCGCGCCGGACCAGCTATTTCTCCAACTCGACCCTCGGAATGAACGCAGGAGAGCCGGATCCGCGGGTGGTGGAACTGCTGACCCCGTTTGCCGATACCCTGACCCCCGATGCGCTGGAGCCCTATGCGCTGCCGACCTCGGACGGCGCGCCGCGCAACCGGGCCAACATGCGCACAGCCACGCGGCTTCTGGAAGAGGCGGGATGGACCATACAGGACCAGGTTCTGCGCAACACCGCGGGCGAACCGTTCGAGTTCGAAATCCTGCTCGACAGTTCCGCCAACGAGGCGGTCGCCAACATTTTCACCGATGCCCTGCGCCAACTCGGCATCACCGCCCGGATCCAGCTGGTCGACAGCGCCCAGTACAATGACCGGCGCAGCGACTATGATTTCGACATGATCATCAACCGGTGGAACATGTCACTCAGCCCCGGCAATGAACAGATGCTCTACTGGGGCAGCGACGGCGTCGAAACCCCCGGCACCCGCAACTACATGGGTATGAACAGCCCGGCGGCGGAGGCGATGATCGAAAACATGCTCAGCACCCGCGACCAGGCGGAATTCACCGCCTCGGTCAAGGCGCTCGACCGGGTGCTGACCACCGGGCGCTACGTGATCCCGTTCTGGTTTTCGGACGAGAGTTACGTCGCCCACCGGGCCGACCTGAAATACCCCGACCATCTGCCGGTCTATGGCGACTGGATCGGCTGGATGCCCGAGGTCTGGTGGTCCGACCCGCAGTAGCACCCCGCCAGGCTATGGCGCGATTTCGACGGTTTCGCTCAGGATCGCCTTTGTGAAATCGTCGATCAGAACGCCGACCTCCATGGTCCAGCCGCCGGCGACCGGCAGATGCACCGGCCCGGCGTGCCACAGCCCGTCGATGCCGGTGGCGGTCAGGGTGATCGGCTCCAGGCCCGCGTCAGGCAGGGAAAGCGCGACCGTGACTTCGCGGGGGCCGAGCGGTGCGCCGGTCGGGCCGGTCAGGTCGATTTCCAGCTGATTGGGCCCCGCGCGACCCGGGTGCAGCGCCACAATCGCCATCACTCCGGCGCCGTGGAGGTGCACCTGCTGTCCGGCCGGCGCCTCCGCGACCAGCGTTCTCGGTGGCGGTGTCAGCCGGAAGCCGGAGGCGAGCCCCAGCACCGCCAGCCCGAGCAGGATTTCCGCCAGCGACGTGCGTAGCAGGGCCGCGGGCTTTCCGCCTGCGGCGATGCGGGGCGTGACCGCGAGCCGGTTGACCGCGGCCAGAACCAGCATCCCGGCCACCAGCAGCAGTTTGACGCAGAGCAGCCGTCCATAGGCGGTGTCGAAGAGTGCGGCGGGCTGCCCCAGCTGCACTGCGGCAAGACAGATCCCGCTCAGCAGCAGCAGCGCCACCAGCGGCACTGCAACCCGTGAGAACTGCTGCAGCAGCGGCGCGAGCCCGTGCCTGTCGCCTGCCGCCGCGCCGGCAAGCCCCGGCAGTGCCCCCAGCCAGAAGATCAGGCCGGCCCCGTGCAGGACCATTGCCGGGGTCATCAGCCAGACCGGATGCGCCCGGGCAGCATGACCGGACGCGGCGAAAGACGCGGCGCCCAGTGCCAGCGCCAGCAGGGCCGGAATGCGCCCCGGACTTCGCAGGCTGAAAGCGCCCGACAGGCCCGCGGCGGCGGTGAGGGCTGCGGTCGGTGCGAAGGGGCCGCGCAGTCCTGCGCTCCAGGCCCCGGGATCGAGCAGACCAGGCACCCCGGCAAGATCGCGGCCGATCAGACCGGCGGCAAGCAGCGCCAGAACCGGCAGGGCGGCGCAGAGCGCAAAGGCCAGGTGCCGTGACCATGCCGGCGCGCGGCCCGCGCGGTCGATGCAGGAGGCAAACACCGCGCCCCCGACCCCGAAAGCCAGGGCCAGCGTCAGCAGATACCGTCCCGCGGCCGCCGTGGCGCCCGCGCCGGCCACCGGGTCCGGCAGGGCGGGCGCGGCGGTCCCATGTCCGATGGAAAAGACCAGCGAACCGGCAATCGGATGGCCGTCTGCCGACACAACCCGCCAGCTCAAAATCTGGGTCCCATCGACAGTGTCTTCGGGCACTGTAACGGTGAGGGTGGTGCCGGCCCCTTCGGCGGCGACTTCCCGGCCCTTGCCGTCCGGCCCGAACCAGCGCAGGGCCAGCGGCGAGACCGGTTCGTTGAAATGCAGCAGAACGGTCTGCGGCACGGTGTGAAGCATTGCCTCGGCCGCGGGTTCGCTCCCGGTCATTCGGGCATGGGACCATGCGGGAGATGCCACCGCACAGACGATCGCGGCGGCCAGCAGTGAAATCAGGCGGAACATCGGCGGCACCTCCGGATCCGGGCCGACCGTTCTTCGGGCCGGCCCGGGACAGGCTCAGTTGGTGGCGGCGGGAAGGATCACGACGCCCGGTGCCGGTGACGCGAGATCATGGGGGTCCTGACCGGCGGCCGGGATCTCGATCCAGCGTTCGGCGGCGTTGGCGCATTCCTGCACCACCGGGAACCAGACCGTGCTGCCGGGCTCGAACCCGGCGTTCAGCGTGCCGCGGAATACGAACTCGTCATACCAGTCGTCGGGAAGATCGCCGGTCCAGACGATTTCGGTCACGCCCTCGGTCAGGCTGGTGCCGTAGTAATCGTAGGCCTGGGCATAGGGCCCGGTGACGGTCTCAAGCGTCCAGCCCGGCTTGGGCATCGGCTTGACCGAAATGACGCCTTCGGGGATCTTGCCCCGCAGCTTCAGGGTGGCTTCCCCGTCGCATCCATGCCCGATGCGGATAATCCCCTTGTAGGTGGATCCGGCAGCTGCTTCGGTGGTTTCGAGGGTTGCATGGGCGTTGGCGGAGACGGCGCCGGCCGCGAACAGAACGGCGGCTGCAATAAGTCTGGTCATGTTGATGGTCTTTCGGAATCAGCCATGCGCCGGAAAACCGGGCAGGCCGTATAAATCGGGCAGTGTCCCGCGCAGGACGCGGGGCGGTGGATTTCAGGCTGTCCTGGCCGAGGCCGGTGGCGCGCGCACCGGTGGCACCTGCCAGGAAGCAGGCGGGGGGACGGGCAAACACTCCGTCCGCTTCCGCCGCTGCAGAATGAAACCCTTCGCCCGGCTGACCGAAATTTCGGCCATTTGAAGACCAGGTGCCGCCATCAGCAGGCAGGCATGGCAGTGCATGCCGGTCATCGGCATGTCATCGCCGCGCGACGGCGTGCCGTGGCCGTGACCGTCGGCATGTTCCGTCGACGCCGCCGCCACCTCGGCCGCCGCCATGGTGGCCATCAGACGCAGATCGGCGGCCAGGATCGACACCAGCACGAGACAGGCGGTGCAGATCCGTGTCAGCCAGGGAGAGGTGAGCCGCTGCATCATGCGCTGACACTCGGCGCGGCTCCCGGGGCTGTCAATCCGGCCCCGGTACGGTTTCCCGTCCCACTGCGGAAGGGGCGGGAAACCGCCGATACGCCGTCACCGCGACAGGGAATGACGGCTGCTTCGGGTCAGCTGCCGGCCACGGCAATGAGCAGGGCGAAGCCGACCAGCATGCCGAGGCCGACACCGACGGCGACCCCGCCGACGTTGTCGGAGCCGCCGCGCGGCGCCTGTGCCGGAGCGGGGGCGGGTTCCGCAACGGCGTCCGCCTGCGTCGCGGGCGGTACCGCATCCGCGGCCCAGCCGGCGGGCGCCGTCCCGACCAGCACCAGGGTGAGCGCCATCACCGGCAGGGAAACCGGGCGTCTCATTGCGCACACGCAATGCCGCAGGCGATGATCAGCCCGAGGCCAAGAACCACGACCGCCGCACCACCGCTTGCGAAGCCCATTCCCGGCGTCATCGACGATCCGGGCGGTGCGTCCGCGGCGACGGGAATCGGCGCGGACGACGGGGACGGGGCGGTGGTCTGGGCCGAAACGGGAAGCGCGGCAGACAGAATAACCGCAGTGACAAGCAAGGCACGTCGCATGGCAACCTCCGAGTCATATGTAAAAACCAAACTCTACACGGTTTTGTCTTGCGGGTCCCTGATTTTTATTTGAACAGATTTCTTCTGCATTGATCGCCGCAGCAATACCCCCTCCGCCATGCAGACAGGCGGCCGGACCAGGGGCGGGCAAAAAAACGGCTGCGCGGAGATCTCCGCGCAGCCCCGTGGCACGTCGTCCAGGTAACGCCCCGGCGTTACTCGCTCAGGCCGATCCGTTTGATGAAGTCCTTGTGGCTCTGGACGAATTCGGCGGTTTCCGGCGTCTTGGTCGCCCAGTCGTCCCAGGCGGTCTGCGCCGCGGCGCGGAAGGCCGCGCGGTCCTCAACCGACCAGTCGTAGAGCGTCACGCCCATCTCCGGCATCTTGGCGAGCGCCTCGCCGTTCTCGACGATGGTCAGCATCATCATGTCGAGCGCCATGACCTTCTCCGCCGCGGTCAGGATCGCGCGGTGGGCTTCGGGCATCGCTTCCCAGACATCGGTGCGGCAGGCGAGCTGGTCCGAGGACATCGAGTGGAAGCCTGGAAACGTCGTGTGCTTGGCGATGTCATAGATGCCGTTGCTGACATTCGCCGCCAGCGACGAGGCGTCGGCGCCGTCGATGATCCCGGTTTCCAGCGCGGTAAAGATCTCGGTGAAATCCATCACCACCGGCTTGGCGCCGAGATTGGCGAAAATCTCCGATTCCATGCCGGGAGGAGAGCGGAACTTGAAGTTGACCAGATCCTCGGGCCCGTTCAGCGGCCGGGTTGAGGTCAGCGATTCCTGACCGCCGATATGCGCGCCGATGAAGGTCATGTTGAACGGCGCATAAAGCTCGTTGATCAGTTCCTTGCCGCCGCCGAAATTGACCCAGGCCTGATACTCCAGCGGCGTATCGTAGCCGCCCATGGTGTCGGCGACGAACTGAAACGCCGGGTTCTTGCCGGTCTGGTAGCTGCCGTTGGTCATGTCGCAGTCGAGAATGCCGGTCGCCGCCGCGTCGAAGGTCTCGGCCGATTTCACCACCGACGACGAATAGTACATCTCGATCTTGATGTCGCCGCCGGACATGGTTTCGACATTCTTGACGAATTCCGCCGTCATCCGGCCGGAGGTCGATTCCGGGGCCTGATGGTTCTGAATGCGCAGCGTGGTCGTCTGTGCGCCCGCCGTGCCGGCGGCAAGTGTGAGTGCAAGCGCGGCAGCCGAAGCGGCCAGTGCAGTCCTGAGCATGGTGTCCTCCCGATGTTTGTTTGTCGTGCGCCGCCATGATGCGGACCGGGGCAGCGCACGACAAGCGAATTGCGGCAGCGGCCCCGGAGATTGTCAAATGCGGCGTCCGGTCTGCGCACCGGATCGCGGCCCGCAGATCCGAAAGGGGTCAGTAACCGACCGCCAGCGAGCTGGTCTGGCGGGTATCCGCGCCGCCGAGCAGGAGACCTTCCTCCGCATCGACGAGGATCGACTGCGCCGACCCCATGGTTTCCATGACCTGGACGTCATGTCCCCTGGCCTCCAGCAGGGCGATGGTGTCCGGGCTCAGCCCCTCTTCAACCCGCAGCACCTCCGGCAGCCACTGGTGGTGGATGCGCGTCGCCTCGGTCGCCTCGGCTATGTTCATGCCGTGGTCGATCACGTTCATGATCAGCTGCAGCGTCGTGGTGATGATCCGCGAGCCGCCGGGCGATCCGGTGACCATGTAGACCGCGCCGTCCTTCATCACCAGCGTCGGGCTCATCGATGAAAGCGGCCGCTTGCCGGGCTCGACCGCGTTGGCGTCACCGCCGATCAGCCCATAGGCGTTCATCACCCCGGGTTTCGCCGCGAAATCGTCCATCTCGTTGTTCATCAGCACCCCGGTGCCGTCCGCCACCATGCCCGATCCGTAGGAGAAGTTGATCGTGTAGGTGTTGGAAACGGCATTGCCGTCCTTGTCGACGATGGAGAAATGCGTGGTCTGGTCGCTTTCATAGGGCGTCAGGTCCGCGGGTTTGATCTCCTGCGACGGTGTGGCCCGGCTGCGCGAAATACCCTCGCGGATGTCGGCGGCATAGGCCTTGGAGATCAGTTCCGCCTGCGGCACGTCGTAGAACCCCGGATCGCCAAGGTATTCCGACCGGTCGGCGTAGGCGCGTTTCATCGCCTCGGCCATCAGGTGGATCGTTTCGGCGGAATTGGAGCCCAGCCAGCCGATGGGATACTCCTCCAGTGTATTGAGGATCTGGATGATGTGAATCCCGCCCGAACTTGGCGGCGGCATCGAGACAATCTCATAGCCGCGATAGGTGCCGGTGACCGGCTCGCGCATGATCGCCTCGTAATTCGCCATGTCCTCCATGCTGATGCGGCCGCCGGCAGCCGCGACCGCATCGACGATCTTCTGCGCCGTTTCGCCTTCGTAGAACCCGGCAACGCCCTCGTCGGCGATCTTCTGCAGCGTGGCGGCGAGGTCGGTCTGCACCAGGGTGTCGCCCGGTTCGAAGAACGCGCCACCTTCCTTGTAGAAGATCGCCTCGGACGACGGCCAGGCCTTGAGCCGGTTCTCCAGCCCGATCAGGCTGTCGGCCAGGTCGGCGGTGACGGTAATGCCCTCGGAGGCGAGCCGGATCGCCGGGGCGAGCACCTCTGCCAGGGTCATGGTTCCGTACTGCTCGAGCGCCATCTGCATGCCCGCGACGGTGCCCGGAACGCCGGTGGCGAGGCCGGTGAAGCGGGACTTGTTGCTGTCCGCGTTGCCTTCGTCGTCGAGGAACATGTCCCGGTCGGCCGTCGACGGAGCCATTTCGCGGTAATCGAGCGCCTTGGTGTCGCCGCTCTCGGCGTCATGGATCACCATGAAGCCGCCGCCGCCGAGGTTGCCGGCACGGGGCAGGGTGACCGCCAGCGCGAAGGCCACCGCTGCGCCGGCATCGACGGCATTGCCGCCGGCCTCGAGAATGTCCCGTCCGACCCGCGCCGCGACTGCTTCCTGGGCGACGACCATGCCGTTTTTGGCCCAGGCCGGGTGAATCCGGTCCATGCCGCTGTAGATCGCGGCCTCCTGCGCTGTCGAAAAGCCGGGCGCGAAAGCGAGGCCGGTCAGTACGAATGCGGATGTGAAAATTCTTTTCATGTTTCCCCCCCGGGAATCTGTTTCAGTTGCCAAACACTAGGAAAGCCGCGGACCGTGCGCAATACGTGCATTTTGCCGGTCCGGTTGCGTGTGCGGCGGGCAATTCCGATGGCGTGGAGGGTCCGGGAGCTCAGAAAGCCGGCGCGGCGACGCATTCCGCCAGAAACCGGTCGAGCCGCGCGAACCCGCCCGGTACCCACCCCAGGGCCGCGAGCCGGCCGGATTCCATGATGCCGGGCAGTGGCCCCTGATACCGGGGCGGCGGAGCGTTGCGGCTGCCGGTAATCGCCTGCACCCGGGTCAGCAGGTCGCATCGGTCGAGCACCAGGTCGGCTACGTTGAACACACCGCTGTCGCCGCTGCCAGGCGCGTCCAGCACCGTCAGCACCGCCGCGCCGAGGTCGATGCCGTGGACTTCGCCGCCCACCCGTGGCGCGATCCGGCAGCCGCAGGCGTAATCGTCAAACAGATCCAGCCATTTGTGATCCTTCCGTCCCGGCGGACAGCCGTAAATTCCGGTCGGGCGCAGGATCGTTGCCTGCCCGGGCCACCGGCTGCCGAGCGCCTGTTCGGTGGCGAGTTTCATCCGGCCATAGAGCGAGTCCGGCGCCGGCGCGTCGGTTTCGCGCAGGATTTCGCCGCGCCGGTGATCGCCGTAAACCGCACGGCTCGACACAAAGACGATCCGCGTCACACCCGCCGCCACGGCGGCGGCGAAAAGCGCGACCGATCCCGTGTGGTTGAGCCGCCAGAACCGGTCCGGATCATCGCCTTCCCCGCCGCGATAGGCGCCCGGCACATGGTCGAACGCCGCATGGACCAGCGCATCGGCGCGGGGCGGGCAGGGGGTTTGCTCCTCCAGGCTCCAGGACAGGAAGGCGGGCTCCCGCGCGAACACACCGCGCTCGACCGGTGTGCGGCCCAGATGGGTCACATCGTGGCCCGCGCCGGTCAGCGCTTCGGTGATGAACCGCCCGGCAATGCCGCTGCCGCCGGTGAGCAGCACCTGCATCAGCCCGGGCCCTCAAGGGCCGCGATGTCGTCGGGAATGCCGACACCGTCGTGGTAGGCCTGCCAGAGGTCGATCAGCGGCCGCAGCCGGTCGGCCTTCGGGTGATCCTTCTGCCAGGGTTTTTCATACTGGAAATGCAGAATGCGGACCATCGACCAGTCCCAGAGCTCCGGCATGTTGAACCAGACATACTGCAGCATGTTGTCGAAGACGGTCAGCCCGTTCCAGTCCGGATAGTAGTCCTGCAGGAACGTCTGGTCCGTACGCCGCCAGAATGCGCCCGGCACGTCCAGCCGCGCCAGCATCGCCTGAAACGTGCGCGCCGACGGCTGGGCGACGAAAACTCCGGCGTTCATGCGGTGAAAATCGCCGAGCGATTCATAAACGTTCGGCGCCGCGGAAAACTCCGGATATTCAAACAGCCGGTCGCAGTTGCGCAGAACGATCACGTCGGCATCGAGGAACACCACCTTGGAATATCCGGTCAGCTGCCAGAGCCGCAGCTTGACGAAATTGTCGAGCGGGGTGTGAAACGGCGGCTTTTCCCCTTTGGTGAAGGGCGCCCGTCCGTGCACCGCGCTGCGGGCATGGGCGGTGTTGAAACCCTCCGACGTCGGCAGCAGCCCGCACTGCGCCAGCCGCGCCCCGAGGTCTGACAGCGGTCTGAGCGCTTCGCGCGACACCGCGGGCGTGTGCAGAACCACCACGTCGGCCATGGTGCCGCTCAGCATGACCGACCTGACCAGCGCAACCGCACCGGGCAGGTAGTCCGCGTTGCTGACCAGGGTCACCCATGCCCAGTCGCTGTCCGGGGCATGGTCGACCACCGGCGCGCCATATTCGGCCATGGAATTTACGACACCGATTTGAGTGCTCTCCCTTCGGGGTCCCGTTCGATCCGGCCGGCAATGTCCTTCGTCCAGGCGGAAACCGCGGCGACCCGGCTGCGGTCGACCCGGTAGGCGAATTTTTTCGCCACGTCCACCACTTCCGACAGCAGTCCCTCCGCCAGGGTGATCGGTTCCAGCCCGCGGGTCAGGAAGCCGTCATTGCGCACGATCAGATCGTTTTCCGGCGCCTCCTTCCGCGGATTGGGCAGCCAGGCGATCTGCGCCCCGGTCAGTTTCGCCACCAGTTCGGCAAGGTCCCGCACCCGGTGGGTCTCGGTCATCTGGTTGAAGATTCTCACCCGCTCGCCCGCCTTCGGCGGATCGCCGAGCGCCAGTTCGATGCAGCGCACGCTGTCCTGAATGTGGATGAAGGCCCGGGTCTGGCCGCCGGTTCCGTGCACGGTCAGCGGATAGCCGATCGCCGCCTGGATCAGGAACCGGTTAAGTACCGTGCCGTAATCGCCGTCATAGTCGAAGCGGTTGACCAGCTGATCGTGCCGTCGGGTCTGCTCGGTATGGGTGCCCCAGACGATCCCCTGGTGCAGGTCGGTGATCCTGAGCCCGTCGTTCTGGGCATAGAACTGGAACAGGATCTGATCGAGCGACTTGGTCATGTGATAGACCGACCCCGGCCGCGTCGGATAGAGGATCTCCTGTTCCTTCACCTCGCCCGACAGGGTTTCGATCCCCACGGGCAGATAGCCCTCGGGGATCGCCGCCCCAATCGTCGAATAGCCGTAGACCCCCATGGTACCCAGATGCACCAGATGCGCGTCGATGCCGGTCTCGACCAGCGCCGCCAGCAGGTTGTGGGTCGCGCTGACGTTGTTGTTGACCGTGTAGACCTTGTGCCGGTCCGATTTCATCGAATAGGGCGCCGCGCGCTGCTCGGCGAAATGGACGATGGCATCCGGCCGGTGCTCCGCCATCCAGCGTTTGACGATCTCGTAATCCTTCGCCAGGTCGATCAGGTGGAAATGGATCCGCCGCCCGGTTTCCTTGTGCCAGATGCGCGTCCGTTCCTGAATCGAATCCATCGGCGTCAGCGACTGAACGCCAAGCTCGGTGTCGATCCAGCGACGGCTGAGGTTGTCGAGGATGTGGACGTCGTGACCCTGGTCGGAAAGATGAAGCGCCGTCGGCCATCCACAAAAGCCGTCACCACCAAGAACCGCAATTTTCATGACAGATCCCTCTGCTGATCAATTGGGAACGCTCTATCCGTCACATGTGACGGAGGCCTGACAATTTTGTGTCATCCTGATGGTTCTGTAAATCGGTTCCCGGTTCAAAGCCGGAATCCGCCGAAACGGCCGGCCTGTTCCCTGGGAGGTGAGGATCTTCCTGCGGGCGCGACGCAAACCCATGCGGGCCGATTGACGGAATGTTAATTTTACCGCCTGCATAGAAACGTGTTGACCCCGCTTTGTCGGGCGTAAAACTGCCTGGCATGAATGCATCCCTCCGTGGAGATGTGCTGGCAGAGCGGCCTTTTGGCGTGACGTCCGATCCCATGTCACGGGAAAAGGTCAGTGAATTGAGTGACCATGTTGTAGGGGAGGATCGCAGTTGGGAACCGTATTCTCACGTAATGGCATTGCGGCCGCGGTGCGGGTGCTGCCCGGCGGGCTTCGCGAAACACTTCAGACCGCCCTTGACGACAGCTGGCTGCGCCGGAAGGTGGACGGTTACCGGCTCGACCGATCCCTGGACGAGCGCGGCGGCCTGAACTGGCACCGGTCGGCCTCCTGTCCCCAGCGGCTCTTCGATGCAGGCGGCGCGCAGATCGGCGACACGCTCTATGTGGTTTGCGGCTATACCTCACTCGACGGATCGAGCCGGATGATCCACGGCTTCGACATGCGCCGCGAAGTCTGGAGCGCGGCCATTCCCACCCCCGACGGACTTGCCTCGTCCCATTGCGCGGTGACCTCCGACGGCGAGAGGTTCCTCTATTTCGCCTCCGGCCAGGTCGGGGCGCAGTGCAGTCCCGCGGTGCGCGAGGCATTCTGCTACGACACCGTCGAAGACCGCTGGCACGATCTGCCGCCGGTCCCGGAGGCCCGCTATGGCGCGACGATGCAGTTCTGGCGCGGCCGGCTGCACCTGATGGGCGGCGCCGCGGAAGACCGCTGGACCCCGGCAGCGGATCACTGGAGCCTGGGCGTGTCCGGCGGCAGCGCCGATGACCTGGGATGGGTGGAGGAACAGCCGGTTCCGGTTGCCGGAATGCACCGCGGCAGTGTCATCTTCAACGACATGCTGTTTCTCTTCGGCGGTCAGCAGGGCGACTTCCGGCCCGTTCCCGGTGATCCGGCCTGTACCTGCGACGGCCGAACCCAGGAAACCTATCTCTCCTGCTGCTTCCGTCTCGGGGATCCCTCCGGTCCCTGGCAGCCGGTCGCCGATCTGCCCGTGGCGGTTTCCCATACCGATTTTTCGACCGTCGCCGTCGGTGACCGCATCGTCCTGGTCGGCGGCCAGGTCTACAAGAATCCCGAAAGGTTCTATCTGCGGCTCACCGACATGATCCTGAGCTACGATCCGGCGGGCGACCGGTGGTCCGTGGCCGGACATCTGCCGTACCGGCTGAAGATCCCGGTCGTCGGGGTCAGCGGCGAAACCCTGTTCGTCACCACTGGCCAGCGGGGCAAGGGGCGCGGCGACACGCCCGGACTGGTGGTGTCCGACACGTGGAAGGCGGTGCTGCCGCCGCCTGGGCCGACACCGGTCGGGCTGTGCCGCGAAACCCTTGCCGGCCGGAACATTCTGCTGATAACCCACGATCTGACGCGGACCGGCGCGCCGCTGCTGCTGATGGAAACCGCAAGGATGATGCTCCGGCAGGGGGCGACAGTGCGGGTTGCCACCCTGTCTGACGATGCCCAGGGCTGGAATCTGGCCTCCGAATACGGCATTCCGCGCATCCCGGCGGAAACGGCGGTTGCCCTCGCCCGCGACGCCGACAACGTCATCGTCAACACCACCAGCACCCAGTCCAAGGACTGGGTGTCGGCCTGTCTCGATGCAAATCCCGATCTGGCGCGGAAGATTACCTGGTGGGTTCATGAAATCGACGTCGAACATCACCTGGAGGGCACCGAACCGCTCGGCAGGGTGGCCCAGGCCATTTTCGACAGCGCTGCGGCCCGCGACGCCTGGGCGGAGCAGGTCCGACTACCGGATGCCGTGCATGTCATCCATCCGGCGCTGGCCGACGGCATCCTGCGGCAGGCGGCGGCAGAGCGGCATCCGTTTCCGGCGAACCGAAGGCAGTCGCACAGTCGAAACATGCCGCTGCTGACCCGCGCGGAGATCCGCGAACGGCTCGATGTCGCGCCGGATGAACTGCTGCTCTGCAGCATCGGCACCTTCGTCGACCGCAAGGGTCAGCGTCTGCTGATCCGCAGCGTCGCCGCCGCTGCCGCTGAACGGAATCTGCCGGTCAAACTGCTGATCGTCGGTCTGCTGAACAAACAGCAGCACCGCAGCGTGCTGGCGGACCTCAGTGCCGATGAACGCCGGGTTCTGGCGCCGTCACGCCTCTATGTGTCCCAGTCGGAACTGGCGGCATTCTACGCGGCGAGCGACGTCTATGTGGTCAATTCGCAGGGCACGGCCAACGGTCGCGGCGAATGTTTCGGCCGAACGACCATCGAGGCGATGGCTTTCGGTCTGCCGGTGTTGGGCACCAACGCCGGCGGGACCGCCGAAATCGTCGAGGACGGGGTCACCGGCCTCCTTTTTCCGGTCGGTGAGGCCGGGCAGCATGTGCTTGCGGAGCAGATCGCGCAACTCGCCGCCGCACCGGAGGATTTGCGACGTCTCGGTGACGCGGGGCGCAGCCGGGCGCTCGAACGGTTCCACTACACCAGGTTCATCGGCGAATACGAAAAGGCGCTGATGGAGGTTTCGGCGTCTGCGGCACCGGCGCCGAACTAGATCCGTCGCGCTGCGCCGACCGGCGCCCGGAGACATGTCGCGTCCGCTCCGCAGGCGGGTTCAGCCGGACTGACGCGCTGCCCCGGCGGGTCTGGGTGCCTTGCGGCGGCGTGGCGGGCGGCTCGCAGGTACCGCGGTCGCCGCCGTCTGCGGGTCGAGCCGGCCGGGTTCCACCAGTCCGGCGGAAATCACCAGTTTGGCGGCTTCCTCGATGCTCATGTCGAGTTCGATGACATCCGCGCGCGGCACAAACAGCAGGAAGCCCGAGGTCGGGTTCGGCGTCGTTGGCAGGAACACGCTGACCAGCGCATCCTGGCCCGATTTCATCTTCACCTCGCCACCGGTCTCGGTGGAGATAAATCCGACCGCATAGAGTCCCTTTCGCGGGTACTCGATCATGCAGGCTTTCTGAAACGAATTGTTCGACTGGCTGAAAATCGTCTCGGCGATCTGTTTCAGCCCGTTGTAGATTGATCGGACGATCGGCATCCGCTCGACCATGCGCTCGCCGAAGCCGAGAATCTGCCGTCCCATCAGGCCCTTGGTCAGAGCGCCGATAATGGTGGTGAAGGCGATGAACACCACAAGGCCAAAGCCGAAGATGTTGCGCCC
This sequence comes from Alphaproteobacteria bacterium, assembly GCA_030432315.1. Lineage (GTDB taxonomy): Bacteria > Pseudomonadota > Alphaproteobacteria > Rhodobacterales > Rhodobacteraceae > Amaricoccus. Next base: position 25,988 of record JAUIHM010000009.1, read on the forward strand.
GAACACGTTTTCCGGATTGTACCGGTTGGGGATCAGCGGCACCACCTTGGCGTCGACAAAGCCGATCGTCACCCAGACCAGATAAACCGTCAGGAACATCGGCAGCACCACGACCAGACCGGTCAGAAAATCCCGGCGCAGACGCTGAAACAGGGTGGCCTTTGGCGGGCCTGGGGGTCGTCGTAGAGGTCGTCTGGCCATTTACCGGGTTCTTCCTGGGACTGCGCGAGTCTTAGTGTGCCCCATGGCCCGGCACAAGAACACCGCCGGTCTATTTGCGAAAATTGACCGCTAAAGCGGGGATTTGGCCAAAGCGACGGCAATTCGTGCCGCCATGCGGGCATTGTTGCGCACGAGGGCAATGTTTGCCGTCAGCGCCGCGCCCTGCGACAGATCGGCGATCCGCGACAGCAGGAACGGCGTCACCGCCTTGGCGGCGATGCCTTCCGCTTCCGCCGCCGCCAGTGCGCCGGCGATCCAGGGCGCCATCACGTCCGCCGGAATTTCCGCCTCAGCCGGAATCGGATTGGCCACCAGCTGTCCCCCCGGCAGACCGAGCCGCGCCCGCATCCGGTGCGCGGCGGCGATCCGTGCCGGATCGTCGATGCGCAGCGGCGCCGGCAGCCCGGACTCCCGCGACCAGAAGGCCGGCAGCGCGTCCTGACCGACGGCAATCACCGGCACCCCCAGCGTTTCCAGCCGCTCCAGGGTTTTCGGCAGGTCGAGAATCGCCTTCGCCCCGCTGGCCACCACCGTCACCGCGGTCTGCGCCAGTTCGCCAAGATCGGCGGATTCGTCGAAACTCGTCTCCGCCCCCCGGTGCACCCCGCCGATCCCGCCGGTGGCAAACACCTCGATCCCGGCGAGTTTCGCTGCGATCATCGTCGCCGCCACCGTGGTCGAACCGACCGCCCCGTCGACCAGCGCCACCGCCAGGTCCGCCCGCGACAGCTTGCGCACCTCAGGCTGGCCCGCGAGCCAGTCCAGCCGTTCCCCGCTCAGCCCGACCTGCAACGCGCCGTCGAAAATGGCGATCGTCGCCGGAACCGCCCCTTCGGCCGCAACATCCGCTTCCACCGCCCGCGCGGTTTCGACATTGACCGGAAACGGCATGCCGTGGGTGATGATCGTCGACTCCAGCGCCACCACCGGACGTCCGTCCGCCAGCGCCGCGGCGACCGGTTCTGAGATCTGCAGGGGTGGGGTCATGGCGCTGCTCCGGAAATGTGACCTGCCGCCGCGGCGAGGGCGACGCCCAGACAATGCTGCGCCGACCCGCCCGAGGCAAGGGCGCTCACATGCGCCGCCGCCAGCCGGTCCCCGGCGCCGGTGACGCTGCGCACCACGGTCTTCGGCGGTTGAAGGCTGACGCAGCCACCGGCATCCGCCCAGGCCGCCGCCCGTGCCCCGTCGCTCACCAGGGCCGCGCGCCAGCCAAGCGCCCGAAGCCCTTCGGCCGCCTCCACCGCCCCGCCACAGGCCCGTTCGAGCACCGCCGCCGCTTCGTCCAGATTGCCGTAAAACACCGTTTCCCCCCAGGCCCGCCCGGCGAGGGCGCGGGCCTTTTGCGGACTGGCGGCCAGAAACGCCGAGCGCCGCCGCCGCGCAGCGAGGCCGTCCAGCAAGCGGCAGAGGGCCGCCGGCGCCAGATTGCCGTCGAGGATCACTTCCGCCTCCACCGATTCCTCCGACTCCCCCAGGCCCAGCACCCGCTGTGCAATTGCTTCCGATGCCGCATCGAGCCCGTCACAGTCGGCCACCGCCGCATGCAGCGCCCCCGCCGCATCTTCTACCGCCAGATAGCAGCCGGTGCGTCCGGCTTCGGTGGCGACGCCTGAACAGTCGATTCCGATTTCCGACAGGGCCGCGATCAGCGCCGCCCCCTCCGCATCCGCCCCCACCGCAGAGACCAGCCGCACCGGTTGACCGGATCCGGCGAGAAACCGGGCCACGTTCGCCGCAACTCCGCCCGGACTGCGCGATACCCGCCCCGGCACGTCGGCCCCCGGCGGCAGCGCGGCGCCGGTCCGGCCGATCACGTCCCAATGGGCGGCCCCGGCGCAGATCACCGCCTTGCCCGGCCCGGTCAGGATACCGCTCCCGGCCTGTGTTCAGTTCCGGCCCGCATCCGTCAACCACTCCCTCGCGCTGTTCCGTCCCCTCCTGGCGGAAAGCCCTGCCTGCTGTCCAGACCCTTCGACCTTGCCCGATGCCTGCGGCGCAGGATCGACAGAAGGCGTCGGATCGCGTAGAGACCGGTCCGATACCCGTCGTGCCGGACGCGACTGCCGTTGCGTCGCACGGTTCAGGGCACCGCAGGAGACAGGCACGATGACGGTCGAACATCAGCACGAACTGGACGGACTGCGGGCGATTGGCCGGATCGTCGCCAACACCATGCAGGCGATGGCATCTGCCATGGAACCCGGGATGACGACGCGGGAACTCGACGGCATCGGCCGCGACCTGCTCGCGCGCGAAGGCGCGGTACCGGCGCCGGAAGCCACCTACCGGTTTCCCGGTGCGACCTGCATCAGCGTCAACGAGGAAATTGCCCACGGCATCCCCGGCGACCGGCAGATTGCCCCGGGGGATCTGGTCAACATCGACGTTTCCGCATCGAAGGACGGGTTTTACGCCGACACCGGCGCGAGCTTCCGTTTCGGGGCTGTGCCGCCGGACCTGGACCGGCTTTGCCGCGACGGCAGACGGGCGATGCAGATCGGCATCGCCCGGGTCGGCACCGGACGGCCGCTCGCCGGGATCGGCAATGCCATTGGACGCTTTGCCCGTGCCCGCGGCTATACGCTGATCCGCAATCTCGCCAGCCACGGTGTCGGCCGGTCCCTGCACGAATGGCCGGAAAACATCGCCACCTGGCCGACGCGTGACGACCGGCGCCGGATCCACCGGGGACTGGTGCTGACCGTCGAACCGTTTTTGTCCACGGGTGGTCACAGGGCGAAAGAGGGGCAGGACGGCTGGACCCTCTACAGCGCCCCCCGCGCCCCGGTGGTGCAGTACGAGCACACGGTTGTCGCCACCGACCGCGGGGCAATCGTTGTCACCCTGCCGGGATGACCGCCTTCGCCGGGCGGTACAACCAAAGCCAGGCAACTCTGAGCACGTCTGAACCCGGAGAACCGCGCGCGGAACCGATCAGGGCGCGAGGGCGCCACCCGGCGCCGGTCGCCCGGCAATGCGGCGCATCTGTCCCGACAGGCCTGATCGCGGACCGTGACCGGTTTGCGTACGTTTCCAGTCTCGGCCTGAACATGCACTGACGGCATGTCCCATGGCGCCGTCCCGAAGTTCAATGACGGTGCCCCGGGTGCGGCGCAAGCCGCGCATCCTGCCGCCCCGGTCAGTCAGTTGCGCAGCACCATGCAGTCGCCGCCCGCCGCCCGCAGGCGGTTGCAGAGCGCCTCGGCGTCGGCGCGGGTCTGCCGGCCGACCTGGGCGAAGTGGAACCGGCCCCGCAGGCCGGGCTGCCGGTTACGGGTGTAGTACACCGGTTCGCCCGCGAGGACTTCGGAATAGCGGTGGGTGATCCGCGCCACCTGGCGCTCCGCCCCGGTCCGGTCCCGGTTTGACGCGAGGATCACGCCCCAGGGCATGTCGGGCGCCGCTGGCCGGAACTCCCGGATGCCACGGTTTTCCGCCATGGTAATGCAGGCGGTCTGAAACGCGGTTTCACCGTCCAGCGACAGATCGAGCGTCCTGGGTGGCGCGTCGCGCCAGACTTCCGGCGAAATGCCGGTAATTGCCTCGACATAGGCGCGGGTCTCAAACGGCAGCGACCCGGACGCCGCGACAAACCGCTCGGCCCGCGCCTCGCCGCCATTGTAGGCCACCGCCGCCAGGCCGATATTGCCATGATGCGCCGCCAGTTCCGCCAGATACCGCGCCGACACCGCGAGCGCTTCCGCCGGGTTCCAGGCATCCTTCAGGCCGCGCAGCGCCGCGGTGCCGGGCATGAACTGCGCGATTCCCTGGGCACCGACCGGGCTGACGGCGCCGGCATCGAACAGGCTTTCCTTCCAGATCAGCCGGGCAAAAAAATGCGGGTCGAGCGCATTTTCCGCCGCGACCGCATCGAGGGTCCGGCAGACGTCGGCAACATAGTTGCCGAGGGTTATGCAGTGACGCCGGTCAGCGGTGCAGCGTTCCGCTGCGGTTTCGCCGCGCGCCCGCGGTCCCGTCGCGTCCACCGCCCAGTTGCGCTCCGCGGCCGGGGAGGCCGGTGCCGCATCCATGTCCGTTCGCGCCGCCACCGGCATCGCCGCCGTCGCCCAGGCAAGAGCGAGGGCGCAGACCAGGATCGGCAGCAGGGTGCGTGGCGGTTTCATGCCCGGCACCATAGCCAAAACCCGCACACCGCTCCAGACAGGCTTCGCGGGAATTTAAGGTTTGCTTAACCGTCCCGCGCCGGTTCTGCCCGAAGCGTCCGCGCAGTCCACGGAACCATGGTCCGCCGACGGCGTTATCCTGAAAGCCGGTGACGACCCGACCTGGTCGCTACCGGCCCCGAACCCGGCAGGGGATGCCGGGGAACGGAGACCCTGGATGTTTGAGACCCTGACCGCCGAATTTGACCTGGCGCCCAGCCTGCCCTGGCCGGTTCTGCTCTGCCGTCTCATCGGCGCGCTGTTCATGTGCGGGCTGATCGGCGCCGAGCGCGAGGTGCGCGACCGGCCGGCGGGGCTGCGCACCCACATGATGGTGGGGTTGGCCGCGGCAGTCTACTGCCTGATCACCCTCGACCTGATCGCAAAATTCGGCGAGGGCCCCGATCTGGTCCGTCTCGACCCGCTGCGGCTGATCGAGGCGATCACCGGCGGGGTCGCGTTTCTCGCCGCCGGCACGATTGTCTTCAGCCGGGGCGAGGTTCACGGCCTGACCACCGGCGCCAGCCTCTGGCTGGCCGCTGCCGTCGGTCTGGCCGTCGGCCTCGGTCTCTGGGGAATCGCCGTCGCGACCACGGTTCTGGCTCTGGCGGTAATGCGCATCCTGCTCCGGGTCAAACCGCTGCTCGGCAGTGACGGCGACGGCACGGACGGCGCCGGATCGTGAGCGGCGGGTTTTCGCAGTTAACACTTGCGCCGTCCGGTCAGGTCGTCGGTATCATCCGGGTATCGGTAGGGTACGGGAAGGGTATCGGCCCGCCGCATGGTTAACGCCGGCAATCCGGGCTTGCCAAGCGGTCCGCACTCGGCTAAACGCACGCCACTTCAATCCACAGGCGGGGTCGCGGTTCGTGGGGGAGAAATCCCCAGGGATCCACCGGTTGGGCCGTCCGGCTCTTCTCCCCGCTGAGGCCAAACCGGAAAGGTAACGACGACATGGCTCTTCCCGAGTTCACGATGCGTCAGCTGCTGGAAGCTGGCGTTCACTTTGGTCACCAGACCCACCGCTGGAACCCGCGCATGGCTCCGTACATCTACGGGGACCGCAACAACATCCACATTCTCGACCTGACCCAGACGGTTCCGCTGCTCGACGCGGCTCTTAACGCCGTCCAGCAAACCGTTGCAAAGGGTGGACGAATCCTGATGGTCGGCACCAAGCGCCAGGCCCAGAAGGCGATTTCCGACGCAGCCGAGCGTTCGGCGCAGTACTACATGAACCACCGCTGGCTCGGCGGCACGCTGACCAACTGGAAGACGGTTTCCAACTCGATCGCCCGTCTCAAGTCGATCGACGAGAAGCTCGAGAGCGGCGCCGAGGGTCTGACCAAGAAAGAGCGTCTCGGCCTCGAACGTGAACAGAACAAGCTGCAGCAGTCGCTCGGCGGCATCCGTGAAATGGGCGGCACGCCGGACCTGATCTTCGTTGTCGACACCAACAAGGAAGATCTCGCGATTCTCGAAGCCCGCAAACTCGGCATCCCGGTGATCGCCGTCGTCGACAGCAACTCCTCTCCCGACGGCATCGACTATCCGATCCCCGGCAACGACGACGCCGCCCGCGCCATCGCGCTTTACTGCGATCTGATCGCCCGCGCGGCTCTGGACGGCATGGCCGCACAGCTTGGCTCCGCCGGTGTCGACATCGGTGAATTCGAGGATGGCGAACTCGAAGAGGCGGCAGTCGAAGACGCCGCACCGGCCGTCAACGCTGCTGCTGAAACCGCAGCCGACGCCCAGGCCTGACCTGTCTCAAAACCGTTGCGGAAATGTGTTGGATTTCCGCGACGGTCCCGGAACGAATTTTGACCAAAGGAGAGCGCTGATGGCGATCACCGCTGCGAACGTAAAAGAACTGCGCGACGTGTCGGGCGCAGGCATGATGGATGCCAAGAAGGCGTTGACCGAAACCGATGGCGACATGGAAGCCGCCATTGACTGGCTGCGCACCAAGGGTCTGGCGAAAGCCGCGAAGAAATCCGGCCGGACTGCCGCGGAAGGCCTTGTCGGCGTTGCAGTTTCCGGCAACGTCGGTGTTGCCGTCGAGGTGAACTCCGAAACCGACTTCGTCGCGCGCAACTCCGAATTCCAGGAAATGGTTTCCGGCATCGCCGGCGTTGCTGCAGGGGTTGCGGATCTCGAGGCGCTCCGTGCGGCCGATCTCGGTGGCAAGCCGGTGGCAGACGTGGTCACCGCGAAGATCGCCACCATCGGTGAAAACCTCTCACTGCGCCGCATGGCCCGCGTCGAAGGCGAGTCCGTGGCCGTCTATGTGCACAATTCCGTCGCCGAGGGTCTTGGAAAGATTGGCGTTCTTGTCGCCATGAAAGGCACCGACAACGGAATTGGCAAGCAGATTGCCATGCACATTGCCGCCACCAGCCCCGCGTCGCTGTCGGAGAAGGATCTCGATCCCGACCTGGTCGCCCGCGAGAAGGCGGTTCTGACCGAGCAGGCGCGGGAATCCGGCAAGCCCGAGGGCGTGATCGAAAAGATGATCGTTGGACGCATGAACAAGTTCTTTGAGGAGGTCACCCTTCTCAAGCAGAAGTTTGTCATCGACCCTGATGTGTCCGTTGGCAAGGCTGCCGCCGATGCAGGTGTTGAAATATTGGGCTTCGCACGGGTTGCCGTCGGAGAAGGCATTGAAAAAGAAGAGGAAGACTTCGCAGCGGAAGTGGCAAAAACTGCTGGACGCTGACCCCGGAACGGGCACCGGACTGCCCGCGAGGTGACAAAGAAACCGGGCCGGATGCGGGCCCGGTTTTCACGTTGAATGTTTTGTCGATTTCCGACAGGTTGTCGGTGGTTTTGCAGGAGTGGGGTTCGGAGAATGACGGAAGACGTGGCGCTCGCATCGGAGCAACTCCCCAGGCCGGCCTACAAGCGCATTCTTTTGAAAATCTCCGGCGAGGCCCTGATGGGCAACCAGCAGTTCGGCCTGCATCCGCCGACGGTCGCCAAAATTGCCGAAGAGATCAAGGCACTTCATGGCCTTGGCGTAGAAATCTGCGTCGTTATCGGCGGCGGCAACATTTTTCGCGGATTGCAGGGCAGCGCCCAGGGGATGGAGCGCACGACGGCCGATTACATGGGGATGCTCGCCACCGTCATGAACGCGCTGGCAATGCAGTCGGCGATTGAATCCCGTGGCATCGTCACCCGTGCCATTTCCGCCATTCCAATGGATCAGATCTGTGAGCCCTACATCCGCCGGCGTGCGGTGCGGCATCTGGAAAAAGGCCGGGTCTGCATCTTCGCCGCAGGTACCGGCAATCCCTATTTTACCACCGACACGGCGGCCACGCTGCGGGCCTCGGAAATGAAGTGCGAGGCGATCTTTAAGGGAACGCAGGTGGATGGCGTCTACGACAGCGATCCCAAGACCAATACGGATGCACGGCGCTACGACCGGGTGAGTTATGACACCGTACTTGTCAAGAACCTCAAAGTAATGGACGCATCCGCGATCGCGCTGGCGCGTGACAACGCGTTGCCGATTATTGTATTTTCACTGGACGAACCAAACGGCCTCGCCGGCATTGTGCAGGGCAGAGGCAAGTTTACCGTTGTTGAACCTGGCTGATGTAGCCCCAGAACAAGGAGGCAGGAATGTCCGACGAGGATATAGACATCGACGCACTTGAAAAGCGCATGACGGGTGCCATCACATCGCTGCGGACGGAGTTCGCGTCGCTGCGCACCGGCCGGGCTTCGGCTTCCATGCTCGATCCGGTGATGGTCGAAGCGTATGGGTCGCCCACGCCACTCAATCAACTGGCGACGATCAACGTTCCAGAACCGCGTATGGTGCTGGTAAACGTCTGGGACAAAAGCATGGTGAATGCGGTCGACAAGGCGATACGCTCCTCCGGACTGGGCATTAATCCGCAGATGGACGGTACAATTCTGCGCCTGCCGATCCCTGAACTGAACGAGGAACGGCGGCGGGAGCTTGCGAAGGTCGCCGGTCAGTATGCGGAAAACGCAAAAATCGCGGTGCGCAACGTGCGGCGTGACGGGATGGATCAGGTTAAGAAGGCCAAGGCCTCCGGGATGGCCGAAGACGACCAGAAGATGTGGTCGGAAGAAATTCAGCAGCTGACTGACGGTGTCATCGCCAGGATCGACGCCGCGCTGAGCGCCAAACAGGAAGAAATAATGCAGGTCTGACCTGGACTTAACCATTGTTGGAGTTTGAGGCAGTTTCGCGATGTATGAAGGCGGGAATTCGAGTTGTAGTGAAGGACCGGGGCACGTCGCCATAATCATGGACGGCAACGGGCGCTGGGCCGAAAGCCGTGGGCTTCCGCGTCTGCACGGCCATCGGCGGGGTGCAGACCGGGTTCGGGAAATTGTCGAGGCCTGTCCTGAACTCGCGATTTCCCATCTGACGCTGTTCGCGTTCTCCACGGAAAACTGGAACCGGCCTGTCGCGGAGGTTTCCGGCCTGATGCGCCTATTTCGCCGCTATATCAAGAAGGAAGGCGCGCGTCTTGTCGCGGAAGGCGTTCGGGTGCGCTTCATCGGCGGCCGGGAGCGCCTCGCGGACGACCTGCGCGCGTTGATGGCCGGTCTGGAGAAACAGACCGAAAGGAACAACCGCCTGAATTTGACGGTTGCGATCAACTACGGCGGCCGCGATGAAATTTTGCGTGCGACACGCCGGATGGCCGCGGCGGTGCTTGCCGGCGACCTTTCTGCCGATGACATATCCACCGCCACTATCGAGGACCATCTTGATACCGCGGGGTTGCCGGATCCCGATCTGATCGTCCGCACCTCCGGCGAGTGCCGCGTTTCCGGTTTTCTGCCGTGGCAGTCGGCCTATGCCGAATTCGCCTTTGTCGACACGCGGTGGCCGGATTTTACCGTAGAGCAGCTTGCCGCGCAGATTCAGCGGTTCGGGCAGCGCGAACGGCGTTTCGGCGCGGTCGCGGGATGACCGAACGCCCCGCCAAACCTGTCAGGTTTGGAGATCTTGGCGTGCGCATGTGCTCGGCGGCCGGACTTGCGGTCGTATCGTTCTTCTGTATCTGGATGGGGCAGGGCTGGTCGGCGGTGCTGGTGGCGTTTTTGAGCGTGATGATGCAGTGGGAATATCGCCAGATCGTCACAGGAGATGCCACCCTGGCGGCACCCGGACTGCTGACCGTAATCGCATGCAATTTGGTGGCGCTTGCCTTGGTGCTTTCGGGATTCGGTCTGTGGGGGCTTGTACTCGCGTTTGCCGGATCAATCCTGCCGTATTTGGTCAACAGGTCGTGTCCGCTCTATCTTGTGCCGGGTGCCGCATATATCGGCGTTGCTCTGTGCGCCCTGCTGATGCTGCGCGGCCGGGAGGGGGACGGCTTCCAGATCATTCTCTGGATCGTTCTGGTGGTGATTGCCTCTGACGTGGGCGCATTTTTTGTCGGCAGGTCCGTCGGAGGGGCGAAGCTCTGGCCGCGGGTCAGTCCTGGCAAGACCCGGTCGGGTGCCATAGGCGGTCTCGTTCTCGCTGCCTTCGTCGGCTGGCTGCTGGCGCTGGTCTTTGGCTGGAATACGGTTTCCGCACTTGTTCTCAGCCTGTTCGTCGCCACGGGATCGCAACTCGGGGACCTGCTGGAATCCGCCGTGAAACGCAAGCACGGCATCAAGGATTCGAGCCGCCTCATTCCTGGCCACGGCGGGTTCCTCGACCGGTTCGACGGGATCATTGGCGGGACTTGGGTATTTCTGGCCTTCGACCTAGCCGGTTTCCATCTGGTGAATGTCTGATTTGATGCGACGCAGGATCAGCATATTCGGCTCGACCGGCTCAATCGGTCAAAGCACCGTGTCGCTGCTGAAACATCAGGGCGGCAAAAAGGCCTACGAGGTTGTTGCACTGACCGGAGCCTCGAACATCGGCCTGCTGGCCCGTCAGGCGCGGGAACTGGGGGCGAAGGTTGCGGTAACGGCGCGAGCGGACCTCCATGACGCACTGAAACGAGAATTGGAGGGAAGCGGGGTGTCTGCGGCGGCAGGTCCGGCGGCGCTTCTCGAAGCTGCGGCGATGCCGGTGGACTGGACGATGCTGGCGATCGTCGGCGCGGCAGGTCTGGCGCCAGGCCTCGAAGCCGCCAGACACGGCACCACCCTCGCGCTCGCAAACAAGGAAAGCCTGGTCTGTGCCGGCTCCATGTTTCTGAACGCCTGTCGGCAGTCCGGGGCACGGCTGCTTCCTGTAGACAGCGAGCACAGTGCGATTCACCAGGCGATGACCGGCGAGACGACAGCGCATCTGGAGCGCGTGGTCCTCACGGCCTCCGGAGGTCCGTTCAGGGACATGCCGCTGGAACAGATGGCGGATGTGACACGCGAGCAGGCCCGCGCGCACCCGAACTGGGACATGGGTGAACGCATTTCGATCGACAGTGCAACGATGTTCAACAAGGCGCTGGAAGTGATTGAGGCCAAAGTGCTGTTTGACCTTGACCCAGGTCAGATCGAGGTGATCGTTCATCCGCAGTCCATCATCCATTCAATGGTCGGATTTACTGACGGGTCAATCATGGCGCAGCTTGGCCCCCCGGACATGCGCGGGGCAATCGGATACGCGCTGAACTGGCCGGAGCGGCGCGGGCTTCCCGTGCAACGCCTCGACTTCGGGCTGCTGGCGCGGCTGGATTTTCAGCCGGTGGATCATGACAGGTTTCCTGCCATCGGCCTCGCCTATGCTGCGGCCAGTCTGGGGGGGCTGGCCGGGGCGGTATTCAATGCCGCCAAGGAAGTGGCGCTGGACGGGTTTATCGCCCAAAGGATCGGCTTCCTTGATATGGCCAGGCTTGTTGCCCATGTGTTTGACGACATGAGCGGTGAGGCCGCACGGTACGGAACCGGGTATGGCCTTGATGACGTGAACGGTACAGACTCCGAAGCGCGGGCCAGGGCCCGGCTTTGGATCGAGAACAACAGCAGGGTCTGAACGAATGGAACTTGTCGCCAACATCCCGTTTTTCGGCGGGTTTCTCTCAACGGTTCTTCCCTTCGTCGTGGTCTTGGGCATCGTTGTGTTCGTACACGAATATGGTCACTACATCGTCGCCCGCTGGTGCGGGATTTATTCCGAAGTGTTCTCGATCGGCTTTGGGCCGGTAGTTTGGTCGCGACGCGCAAAGGACGGTACGCTATGGCAGTTGGCGGCCGTGCCCCTGGGAGGATATGTCCGGTTTCTTGGAGATTCAGACGGAGCGAGCAGAGCTGATCCGGAGGCACTGTTGCGAATGGACCAACGCGAACGCGGGCGAAGCTTTCATGGTGCCGCAGTTTGGAAACGGATGCTGACGGTGCTTGCAGGACCGTTTGCCAATTTCCTCCTGTCGATAGCGGTTTTCACATCGGTGGTGATGTGGACGGGTGTGCCAACGGAACGCGCAGTGGTCGGCGAGATCGAGACGCTTCCGGGGTATGAACTGCCGCTGCAGTCCGGTGACCTCGTTCTTGGGGTCAATGGTCAGCCGATTGAAGGGTTTGGAGATATTTATTCCGCCGCCCTGGCGATGGAAAAACCCGGGCCAATGAATGTGCTGGTGGAGCGGGGCGGTCAAAAACTCGAGTTCGAAATTCCCTTTGCCTTTCCGCCGCTGGTTTCGGGGGTTCAGCCGCTGTCGCCTGCGAGCGACGCCGGTTTGCGAAGCGGCGACCTGATCGAAACCATCGACGGGGCACCACTCTATTCCTTTGAGGACCTGCGGGAGGCTGTTCTTTCATCGGGTGGACAGTCACTCGACCTCGGTGTCTGGCGCAACGGTGAGAAGATCAGCCTGGCGATTACCCCTCTGGAGCGCGATGCCGATGACGGCGAAGGCGGCTTCGAGCGCCGGGTTATGATCGGCGTTGCCGGCTCACCCATCTATCTCCCGGCAACGGAAACACCTGCACTCTGGGCCGCGGCGGGAATTGGCGTTTCGCGGACCGTAGGCGTGATTACCCAGTCGCTTAACGGGCTCAAGCATGTCATTACCGGCGCAATCGGTGCAGACAACCTTCAGGGACCGCTTGGAATTGCGCAGATATCCGGAGAGACAGCGCAGCAGGGGTTTCTGAGTTTTGTGATCCTGATCGCGGTCATATCGACGGCGATCGGGCTTCTGAACCTGTTTCCAATTCCCGTGCTCGACGGAGGGCATTTCCTGGCGTTTGTCATTGAAGCCGTGAGGGGAAAACCACCCAGTCAGGCAGTGATGCAGGTCGCCATGTCGATAGGCCTTGGCTTAATACTGCTACTGATGGTATTTGCTACGTATAACGACATCATGAGAATGGTGAGTTGAGAAAAGGGCGGCAAACCGCCCGCGAGCAGAGGGACCAAGGCCGATGGGGCAACGGCGGTGGATGCGGGTCACGTCCCGCCTGATATTGACTGTTCTACTTCTGGTGATGGTGCTGCCGTCACCGCTGACCAGAGCGCAGGGCACTGCAATTTTCAGCCGGGTGGACGTAGCGGGCAATCAGCGGATCGAGGCGGATTCCGTAAGGGCCTTCGCTGGAATTGAACCGGGCGACCCGGTTTCCCCCGAACAGATGAACCTGGCCGTGCGACGGCTCTACCAAACCGGGTTGTTTGAAGAGGTGACGGTGCGTCCCGAGGCGGGGCGCCTCGTGATTACGGTGAGCGAGAATCCGATCATCAATCAGATTGCGTTTGAGGGCAATGACGGTCTTGACGACGACGACCTGTCCACGGTCGTCGAACTTCGCCCCAGGCTTGCCTATTCCGTACAGGCGGCGGAGGCGGACGCCGAGCGGATCATCGAGGCCTACCGGCAGTCGGGAAGGTATTCTGCCCAGGTTGAGCCGGTGATCATCCGTCGTCCGGGAAATCAGGTCGATCTGGTGTTCCAGGTATTCGAGGGGCGACGCACCCAGGTTCAGCGGATCAACTTTGTCGGAAACGAAGTGTTCTCCGACCGCCGGTTGCGTCGGGTTGTGGAAACCAATCAGAGCAACTGGCTCAGCTTCCTGTTCGGCGGGACAAACTACGATCAGGACCGTCTGGAAGTCGATCGCGAACGTCTGCGGCAGTTCTACCTCGAACAGGGATATGCCGAGGTCCGGATCCTGTCGGCGACCGCCGAACTGTCCCGGGAGCGGGACGGATTCTTCCTGAACTTTAATATTTCCGAGGGCCGACGCTTCAATTTCGGAAAAATGTCGGTGACATCGGCAGTTGCCGGGCTTTCCGCCGACGCGTTTCTGCCGTTGATCGCGCCGCTGTCGGGCGGACAGGTCTACAACGTTCGGGAGGTCGAACGGGTGGTCGAACGCATGACGTTTCAGGCGGGACAGGGTGGCTATGCCTTCGCCGAGATCAGACCGAACGTCGACATCGACACGGTCAACGGTATCGTGAACATCCAGTTCGAAATTCTCGAAGGCGAACGTGTGTTTATCGAACGCATCGACATTTCGGGAAACAACCGGACCCTCGACCGCGTGATCCGGCGGCAGTTCTATGTCGTTGAAGGCGATCCGTTCAATACCCGTGAGGTGCGCAACGCCGAAGACCGCATTCGCGGGCTTGGGTATTTCTCCAACGTGGAGGTGACCGTACAGGACGGGTCATCGCCCGAGAGGGCAATCGTCAACGTTGAGGTCGAGGACCAGTCGACGGGAAGTCTGTCGCTGGGGGGCGCCTTTACCAGCAGCGAAGGCATAACGGCGCAGGTCGGCATCACTGAGCGCAATTTCCTGGGCCGCGGTCAGACCGTTTCCGCATCGATTGCGGCGAACTCCGAATTTGGCAATTTTAACTTTGGTTTTGTCGAGCCTCAGCTTTTCGACCGCGATCTGCTGGCAGGGTTCAACATCTATGCGACGCAGCAAAACCTCAGCGAGCAGGCGTTCCAGAACACCAGCTACGGCATCGAGCCAAGGATCGGGTATCCGCTGAGTGAAAACGGCCGCATCGTATGGCGCTATCGCCTGTCGTCGGATGACATCAATGACGTTCAGGATGACGTGTCGCGGATCATTTACAAGGAGCAGGGGCGCCTGACCACCTCGGCGGTCGCCTTTACCTATTCCTATGACCGGCGCAATTCGGTCGTCGATCCCACAGGCGGTTTCATCCTGACGTTCAATCAGGAGTTCGCCGGCTTGGGCGGGGATGTTACCCATTCCAAGTCCCAGGGGACCGCGCGACTGTTCAAGAGCTACTTTGACGAAGCACTGATCCTCTCTGCCACCCTAGAAGGAGGCGCGATTTTCTCGAAGCAGGGGACGCGGATTACCGACCGGTTCAATGCGGGTGGAGACTCTTTCCGCGGCTTCGCACGAAACGGGATCGGCCCTCGCGACAAGTGCGACGTTGGTGACTGCGAATTCCCACAGGAGGATGTCGAAGTCGATGAAGCTCTTGGTGGCAACTATTATGGCATCCTGCGGATGGATGCCAGTTTCCCGCTCGGACTTCCGGAAGAGTACGGGATTTTCGGGGGCGTTTTCGCTGATGCCGGGTCACTCTGGCAGCTCGACGATACTGCCGGCAGCATGGGGGAAGTCGACGACTCGATGATCCTGCGGGCGTCGGCCGGGGTCAGCCTGTTCGTCGATACACCATTTGCCCCATTGCGTTTCAACTACGCGCTGCCGTTCAAAAAGGCCGAGAACGACAAGACTGAACGATTCCGCTTCAGCATTCAAACACGGTTCTGATGCTGCGTTCTCCACATCGACCAGGTGTGTTTCTGGCTGCCGCCGTCGTCGTGGCCTGTCTCGCCACGCCGGATCCTGTCTTCAGCCAGGCAAGGGTACAGCAGCCGGCGACTTTCCTGTTTATCAATCAGGAACGGATTTTGACTGACTCCGCCGCAGGCCAGGCACTGTTGAAGGAGGAGGAAGCGGCGACGCAGCAGCTGCGGGCGGAAGCACGTGAGATTGACCAGGCCTTTGAGGCAGAGGAACGGCGGCTGAACGATCTGCGCCGGGACATGGACAATGACGAATTTCGTAAGATCGCCGACGACTTCGATGCTCAGGTCATTGCCGCCCGCGAGGAGCAGGACCGTCGGTCGAATGCTCTTGCGCAGGAGCTGGAGCGTAACCGTCGACAGTTCTACTCGTCTGTTGCGCCGATTCTGGTCGAGGTAATGGAGCGCTTTGGCGCGCTCGCCATTTTCGACGAAAAGAGCGTTCTGCTTGCGGACCAGTCCCTGAACATTACCGATGCGGTAATCGCGGAAATTGACGCGAAGAATACTGATGCTACGATCCCACCCCCGGAACCAGCGACAACGGATGGAAAAAAACCATGACACTGTCCGTCGATACGAACCTCAAAGCGGCTGACATTCTCGAGATCAAGAGGATGATACCACACAGGTATCCGTTTCTTCTGATTGACCGGATCGTGAACATCACGCCGGCGACCTCTGCCGTCGGCATCAAGAACGTCACGGTAAATGAGCCGCATTTTGAGGGGCATTTTCCGGTGCTTCCGGTCATGCCGGGGGTTCTGATCATTGAAGCCATGGCGCAAACTGCGGCCTGTCTGGTGGTGGAGACGCTGGGTCTGCACGGCAGCGACCGGCTGGTCTATTTCATGAGCATTGACGGAGCGAAATTTCGTAAACCGGTTCAGCCAGGGGATCGGCTGGAACTTCACGTAAACGTCCTGCGCGGACGTTCCAAGGTCTGGAAGTTCCAGGGAACGGCGATCTGCGACGGCGCTGTCTGCGCCGAAGCCGAGTTCACTGCAATGATCATGACTGCGGACGAAGCAACCGAAAAGAAGGGCTGAGCCGTGAGCGTTGATCCGACCGCAATCATTCACGCGACCGCCGTCATCGAAGAGGGGGCGACTGTCGGAGCAAACAGCCGCGTCGGACCGTTTTGTGTTGTCGGCGCCAGGGTCGTACTTGGGCAGAATGTAACGCTGCACAGCCATGTTGCCGTGGCCGGAATCACGGAGGTTGGTGATGGCACGGAGATCTTTCCGTTTGCGTCCATCGGTCACATTCCACAGGATCTGAAGTTTGACGGTGAGGACAGCCGACTGCTGATCGGAGTTCGGAACCGCATTCGTGAGCATGTGACGATGAACCCCGGTACCGCTGCAGGCGGTGGGGAGACGCGGATAGGTGATGACGGGCTGTTCATGGTGGGGGTGCACATTGCCCATGACTGCGTTGTCGGAAACCGGGTCATCCTGGCGAACAACGCGACACTTGCGGGGCACTGCGTCATTGAGGACAACGTGATTATCGGCGGCCTGTCGGGACTGCACCAGTTTGTTCGGATTGGGCGCGGCGCCTTTATTGGTGGCATGTCGGCGGTGCCCGCAGATGTCATTCCGTACGGCATGGTCGTTGGCGAACGCGCGCGTCTTGGGGGATTGAACCTCGTCGGTCTCAAACGGGCGCAGGCCGAGCGGAAGCATATTCATGGGCTCCGCGCTGCGTTTGGGGACCTCTTCCAAGAGGAAGGTACTCTAGATGAGCGGGTTCGAAAAATCAATGTCAGCCATGCCCGGAATCCGCTCGTGCAGGACATCGTCCGTTTCATGACCACGGAGTCTTCGAGGTCATACACGCTACCGGCAGGGTAAGGCGTGAGTGGCGGGGAGGGGCTGGCAATCGTCGCAGGCACCGGCACTCTGCCCCGGTTGCTGGCGGATGAATGTGTCCGGCTCGGACGGGACTACACGATCATAAAGTTCCCCGATGTTGATCTGGCCTGGACTTCAGGACATCCGATCATACCGGCAGAATTTGAGAAACCCGGACGGCTCTTCAGCGATATGCACCGCGTTGGCTGTACCGAAGTGGTTTTCGCCGGAGGGATGCGTCGCCCCAAACTCAATCCACTTAGATTTGACCTGAAGATGCTACGCATTTTGCCAAAGGTTCTCGCTGGACTGCGGTCCGGTGACGATGCGGCCTTGCGGCTTGCCGCGGGCATTTTTGAGGCTGAAGGGTTTCGTCTCGTCGCGGCGCAGCAACTCCTGGCGGACCTGGTCTCTCCGGCAGGTGTGCTGACCTTCACCAGCCCCAGCGAAGCCGACTTGCAGGACATCGAACGCGCCCGCGCAATTGTCTCGGCACTTGGCGCCGTGGACGTTGGTCAGGCGGCGGTCGTTGCGCAGGGCATCTGCCTGGGGCTGGAGACCATTCAGGGTACGGATCGGCTTCTCAATTTTGTTGCGGTTGGTGGCGAGGAATTTCGTCCCGATCCGAACGGTGCAAAGGGTGTCCTGTTCAAGGCGCCCAAGCCAGGTCAGGATCGCCGCATGGATCTTCCGACAGTAGGGCCGCAGACAATTCGTAACGCCATGGACGCAGGACTTGCGGGTATTGCAGTTGAGGCTGACGGGGCGCTAATGCTCGACCTTCCGCAGATGCTGCGCATCGCGAATGATGCGGGCTTCTTCATCTATGGGGTCGAAAAATCCTGATGGAGGATCCGACACGGCTTTTTCTGGTGGCTGGCGAACCTTCCGGAGATGTGCTCGGTGCTTCGCTGATCCGAGGATTGAAACAACTTCATTCAGACAGGGGGCTGGACCTGCAGATGGTTGGAGGACCTCAGATGGAGGCCTTGGGCATCCGCAGTCTTTTCCCGATGCAGGATCTGTCCGTGATGGGAGTTGCGGAAGTTCTCCCACGACTTCCAAACCTGTTGCGGCGGATTCGGCAGACGGCCGACGCGGTGATCGAGATGGTTCCTGACGCGCTCGTCACGATCGACAGCCCGGACTTCTGCCTGCGCGTGGCCAAACGGGTCCGCAAGTCACTGCCGCGGATCAAGGTCATCCACTATGTGGCTCCCTCCGTTTGGGCATGGCGACCGGCGCGGGCGGCGAAAATGGCGAGGCAGGTCGACCACGTGCTCGCTCTGCTGCCGTTCGAGCCGCCGTACATGGAAGCCGCGGGGATGACGTGTGATTTTGTCGGTCATCCCGCGGCGCACGTTGATCAGCCGGATGCTGCCCAGGTCGCAGCGCTTCGTGAGACGTTTGGTATGGAACCGTCTCAGCCCCTGATGGTTGTTCTGCCAGGCTCACGCAGCGGCGAAGTCATACGACTAGGACCGGTTTTTGCCGAGGTCACCTCCCGTATGCGCAAGGCCCGTTCCGATGTGGCCGCGATTGTGGTCGCAGCCCCCTCAGTTGCAGATGAGGTCTCCGCGATCTTCACACCGGATGTACATGGATGGCCAAAGATCCTGACTCCTGGCAATGGCGGGATTGGAGAGTTTGAGGACACCAAGCGGACTTGCTTTGCAGCTGCCGACGCTGCATTGGCTGCGTCCGGGACGGTCAGTCTGGAGCTTGCGGCGGCCGGCACGCCCTGCGTGATCGGCTACGCTGTCAACCCGGTCACGGCATTCCTTGCGCGCCGTCTCCTCAAGCTGGACACGTTCACGCTGACCAACCTTATCACCGAAACGCGCTCAGTGCCGGAATTCCTGCAGCAGGCCTGTACGGTCGACAACCTCGTTCCAGCTGTTTCGGATCTTCTGCTGGATCGGGACGCAAGCAGGGCCCAGCGTGAGGCGGGCGATCGGGCAATGCTTCTGCTTGGACGGGGAGGGCCTGACCCCGGCTTGCGGGCGGCACAGTCGGTTATGCGCGTGCTGGCCACATAACCTCGCGCGCTTGACCCGGTCGCGAGGGATCCGAGCCGCTTGCTTCAAGGCCTGCGCGGCCCTGAAGTATGTCTGCTGTGGGTCATAAGGACCGGGTTTCGCCGAAGGTCAGCGGTTTTCAACGTCCGTGTAGTCGCGATAGGTTGCGCCGGTGTAGAGCTGGCGCGGCCGACCGATGCGTGCCGCCGGATCCTCCAGCATTTCCTTCCACTGGGAAATCCACCCCACGGTCCGCGCCAGAGCGAAGATTGGGGTAAACATCGAGGTCGGGAAGCCCATCGCATCGAGAATGATGCCTGAGTAAAAATCAACGTTCGGATAGAGCTTCTTCTCGATGAAGTAAGGATCTTCCAGTGCGACCTTCTCCAGTTCTTTTGCAACCTGCAGAGTGGGGTTGTTTTCGATGCCGAGAAGACCAAGCACCTCGTCGGCGCTTTCCTTCATTACCTTGGCGCGCGGGTCGAAATTCTTGTAGACGCGGTGACCGAAGCCCATCAGGCGGAAGGGGTCGTTCTTGTCCTTCGCCCTGTTGATGAATTCCGGAATCCGGTCAGGGCTGCCAATTTGCCGGAGCATTGTCAGGCATGCTTCGTTGGCGCCGCCGTGGGCAGGCCCCCAAAGACAGGCGACACCGGCGGCGATACAGGCAAACGGATTGGCGCCCGAAGATGACGCCAGACGGACCGTCGACGTCGATGCGTTCTGTTCGTGGTCCGCATGAAGGGTGAAGATACGATCCATTGCCCGACTGAGGATGGGATCAACGACGTATTCTTCGGCGGGGACGGAGAAACACATGTTGAGGAAGTTTGACGCGTAGTCCAGCCGGTTGTTGGGATAGACGAAAGGCTGCCCAACGGAATACTTGAACGCCCAGGCAACCAGGGTCGGCATCTTGGCGATCATGCGTATGGTGGCGACCTCTCGCTGCCATGCGTCGCCAATATCGGTCGAGTCGTGATAGAAAGCCGACATTGCACCCATGGCACCGCACACGATTGCCATCGGATGGGCATCGCGGCGGAAGCCGCGGAAAAAGTAGGCCATCTGCTCGTGCAGCATGGTGTGGTTGGTCACACGGCCTTCAAAATCCTCGATCTGCGCGGCAGTTGGCAGTTCGCCGTAGAGAAGGAGATAGGCCACTTCGAGGAAATGCGACTTTTCCGCCAGTTGGTCGATCGGATAGCCGCGGTAAAGGAGTTCACCTTTTTCCCCGTCGATATAGGTAATGGCACTTTCACAGGCTCCGGTAGAGGTATAGCCGGGATCATAGGTAAAAACACCCGCCTGGCCGTAAAGTTTGCTGATATCAATTACATCGGGGCCAATTGTGCCACTGTAAACCGGAAACTCATAGGTCTTGTCATTGATTGTCAGCTTTGCGTTCGGGTTGGTCATGCTTCGATCCCTATGTGCACGTGCCCGGAGAAAGGCACCTCGTTATTGAATCGGTAACCCGGAGGTCACCGTTTGGCCCGAACCGACAGCAGAATTTCATGCGCCCGCCGTCATCGTTCCCATACACTCGTCAATCCGTGCCAGCGATTCTTCGCGGCCGAGAATCTCCATCATGTCAAAAACGCTTGGAGAGATGGTTTTCCCGGTCAAGGCAACCCGGACTGCCTGCGCCAGCTTGCCCATGCCAATGCCCTCGGCAGCAGCAACCTCACGGGTAACCGTCTCCAGTTCGCTTGATTTCCAGGTAGCATGTTGCAGTAGCGAGGTCAATCTCGCCAGCATACTACGGGATACCGCCAACAGGGCCTTGCTCCCCTTTTCATCCGGTTGGAATGGACGTGATTTCAAAATGAAAGCTGCCAAATCAATGGCTTGTGGGATGGTGCGCGCGCGTTCCCGGATGCCGGGCATTGCACGGAGCATCTGCGATTTCTGTAGCTCGGTGAGGGCCGGCGATTTGTGCAATGCAAGATGGTCCTCAACAAGCTGCAGGATTTCTGCATCATCCGATATCCTGAAGTGTTGACCGGATAGGTTTTCGAGTTTGGCAAAGTCGAACCGTGCTGGCGACTTTCCAACACGGTCGAGTCCGAACCACTCTATTGCCTGGCCAGTCGTGAAGAATTCGTTGTCGCCGTGGCTCCACCCAAGCCGGGCGAGGTAATTCCGCATTGCCGCAGGCAGGTACCCCATGTCGCGGTATGCATCCACTCCCAGTGCTCCGTGCCGTTTGGACAGCTTTGCACCATCCGGCCCGTGGATGAGCGGGATGTGCGCGAATTGCGGAACAGACCAACCCATCGCCCTGTATATGAGCGTCTGTCGTGCGGCATTGGTCAGGTGGTCATCTCCCCGGATGACGTGTGTCACTCCCATGTCGTGATCGTCCACCACCACCGCATGCATATAGGTCGGCGTCTGATCTGACCGCAGGAGTATGAGGTCGTCGAGCGTTTCATTTTTCCAGGTGACGTCGCCCTGTACCAGATCGTGAACGGTCGTCTCACCGGTCTGCGGCGCTTTCAGCCTGACAACGTAAGGTGCTCCGACGGGTTCGGGCAATTCTCCGTCCCGCCATGGTGAGCGGAACAGTGGCGGTTCACCGGCCGCGCGCGCCTTATCTCGAAACTCAGTGATTTCTTCCGCGGTGGCGTAGCATTTGTAGGCGGTACCCCGTGCCAGCATTTCGTTGGCCACTTCTACGTGGCGTGGCGCACGGGCCGCCTGGCTCACGACTTCGCCATCCCAGTCGAGTCCGAGCCAGATCAGACCGTCCAATATCGCTGCGGTCGCCTCGGGAGTGGAGCGCGCACGGTCGGTGTCCTCTATCCGCAGCAGGAATGTCCCGTTATTGTGCCGCGCAAACAGCCAGTTGAACAGTGCTGTCCTGGCCCCGCCGATATGAAGGAATCCCGTTGGCGACGGGGCGAACCTGGTGACGACCGGGGCATTCGGCGACATGACTTAACCTTTCAGAAACCGCTTTGACGCTAGCGTTCTTTTGGCGAATTCCGGAACGGAGAACAAGGGACGTGGGGCCAATTGCGCTCGTGCCGCTCGTTGAGGCGCAGCGGAGCAACCTGCCGCTATGGGTTCCCCTCCTGTTGGCTGTCGGAGTAGGCATCTACTTTGGCCTGCCATTTGAACCACTTGGCTGGATGCTCGTGGCTCCGGCCGTGTTTGTCGCCACCTGCCTCTTCACCCTGTTTCGCCTCGGACCTGTCGCGAGAATTGCCGTCTTCGTGCTGATCCTGCCCCAGGTGGGATATGTTATGGCTGCGATAAGGGCCCAGTCGGTGGCGGCACCGGTTCTGGCGTACCCGATGACCGTGAATGTTGAGGGTCGGATTGTCGGGCTGGACAGGTCGGGAAGCGATCGGCCGCGGGTACTGCTCGATCAGGTGGTCATTCATGGCAGGGTACCGGCGGATACCCCGAAACGTGTGCGTATTTCCCTCCTGGATGACACGCCTGAGGAACTGCTGCTCCCCGGCCGCACCATTCTTGGCCAGGCGCGGCTGTCTCCTCCATCCGCCCCGGTGGAACCCGGAGGTTTCGATTTCCGCAGGTATGCCTGGTTCCAGTCACTGGGTGCGATCGGCTACACCAATACACCGTTTGTCGAACGGCCCGGCCAAACAGGGACTGGGCTGGCAACATGGCTTTTCAGAATACGTGTCAGTCTGTCACGCGGTATTCAGGATGCCATTCCAAACAGGAATGGCGGTTTCGCAGCAGCAATTCTGACCGGTGACAGGTCGGCGGTCGATCCGGAGGCGCTTCAGGATCTTCGCCGGTCGAACCTCGCGCATCTGCTTGCGATCTCCGGGCTCCATATGGGGTTGCTCACCGGCTTCGTTTTCGGCCTCGTTCGATATGGTCTTGCTCTTGTGCCGCGCGTGGTCCTGTTTCATTCGACCAAGAAGATTGCGGCGGTTGTTGCGCTGATCGCAGGAGTCGCCTACCTGGGCCTGTCCGGCGGCAACGTTGCCACGCAGCGTGCCTTCATCATGACGGCCGTCGTGCTGGTGGCGGTGTTACTCGACCGTCCGGCGCTGACTTTGCGGTCCGTCGCCCTTGCGGCGGTAATCTTGCTGGCGTTGCGACCTGAAAGCCTTACGGAAGCCGGATTTCAGATGTCCTTTGCCGCGACAACGGCATTGATAGCGACATTTGAATGGCTTCGGTCCCGCCAGTGGTGGCGGGAAACCCTGAAGGACAGGTGGCGTTTCGTCCGGCCACTGATTGGCGTTGCGATTACGTCCTTTGTCGCGGGAACTGCAACTGCACCGATTTCGGCTTTTCATTTCAACATGATGTCGCAGTACGGCCTGCTGGCGAACATCCTGGCCGTCCCGGCGATGGGTCTGATCGTCATGCCATTTGCGGTGATCAGCGGAGTCCTGTCGCTGGTTGGACTGGCCGCACCTGCGCTCTGGGTCGTCGACCAGGGAATTTACTATATCCTTGCCGTCGCACACTTCTTTTCCGGCCTGAACGGATCGGTCCGGGCCATTCCCCAGGGACCAACGGCCAGCCTCGTTCTGATCGTGACCGGCTCCATTCTGTTCGTGGTTTGGCAGGGCAGGCTTCGCTTTGCCGGAACTGCTCCGGTGTTGCTGGGATTTCTGCTCTGGTTCCAGGTTGACCGGCCGGAAGTTCTCATTTCGGAAAATGGACGATTGTTTGGCGTCATGACGGCGGAGGGCAGGGTCCTGAACTCACAAAGTGGCAACAGTTTTTCTGCGGATGCGTGGCTGCGCGGAGACGGTGACGGAGCGAGTCAGTCCGAAGCATTCCTGCGCGACGGCATGGAGCGCGGACGCGGTTGGGCCGAGGTCAACGTAAAGGGCATGGGGCCGATGGTGTATCTTGGAAGCAAGACGCCCGGCAGCGATGCGGACGAAATCTGTCGGGACGCGGCGATCCTGCTCGCGCCGGGCTGGGACACCTCACCGACGGGCCGCTGCGATTTCATTGGCAAGAAGCGTCTGAGACAGGATGGTGCAATTGCCATTCGGGTCAACGAAACCGGTTACACGACGGCAGGCGCGAAACTCGCCGATGGTGGCCGGCCCTGGACCGGCGGCGTCAGAAAACAGTCTCAGTAAGTGCGGATCAGCCCGACAAGTTTTCCCTGCACCTTCACCTGATGATCCTGGTAGAGACGGGTTTCGTAAGCGGGATTGGCCGCCTCAAGCGCAATAGTCCGTCCCCGGCGGCGGAAAGTCTTCAGCGTGGCTTCCTCGTCTTCGACCAGTGCAACCACTATGTCGCCATTGCTGGCGCTGTTCTGTTCCTGGATCACCACAACGTCGCCATTGTTGATCCCGGCGTCGATCATCGAATCGCCCTTCACATGCAGCGCGTAGTGGCGCCCCATATTGCCGATCATCGATGCGGGTACGGACACATTGTGCGAAATGTCCTGAATGGCGGAGATTGGCGTGCCGGCTGCGATACGCCCCATCACTGGAATCTGTACCGAACCGGAATCAGTCGGAGCGGAACGCGCACCGGAAGTTCCGTCCATCACGTCCCGGGGCTGCAACGTCGAAACTTCGATGCTGTCGGGCAGTTTCACCACTTCGATCGCCCGCGCCCGATGGGCAAGGCGACGTATGAAGCCGCGTTCCTCCAGGGCCGTGATCAGACGGTGGATGCCGGACTTGGACCTCAGGTCCAGTGCATCCTTCATTTCATCGAACGAAGGCGGAACGCCATCCTTCTGCAGACGCTTGTGAATGAACTGCAGCAGATCGTGTTGTTTACGCGTCAGCATCCCTGAACCCTTTGGTATTCCTGTACGTGTTCTACTAACGTTCTTGTTTTGTGTCAAGATTCCTCAGTAAATTACAACCTGAGGTATATTAAAGCCAAATAAATTCAACGGAGACGCCATTTTTTTTCCCGGTGTCGCCGGGAGGTCTCACCAGCAGGGCGTTGGAATCGGCGAGAACGCTCAGCAGCGAACTGTCCTGCCGCGTGTACGGAACGCACTTCCACCCGGAACCGTCCTCTGCAACCAGCGCGCGCATGTAGTGCTCCCGCGGGCCATTGGCCGCCAGATCACCATCGAGGACGGCTGGGTGCCGTCTCGGCATTTTTCCCTCCAGCCCGAGCATTACATCCAGTGCGGGCAGCAGGAAAATCCGCCCGCACACCAGCGACGATACCGGGTTTCCAGGCAGGCCGATAAACGGTATCGACCCCAGACGCCCTGCCATCAGAGGCTTACCGGGCCGCATCGCGACCCTGTAGAATTCGAGGTCCAATCCGTTCCTGACGGCTGAAGCTTGCACGAGGTCGTGATCTCCCACAGACGCACCGCCGAGAGTCACGACGACATCGGCATCTGCCGTCAGCGAAAATACCTGATCAAGGCTCTCAAGCGTGTCGCCGGCAATTGGCAGGAGCCGCACCTCTGCACCAGCGGCCTGAAGCATCGCGGCGAGACCATAATTGTTCGATGCGACGATCTGGTCGCCGCGCGGGTGATCACCGGGTGCGACAAGTTCGTCGCCAGTCGGCAGTATTGCAACAACCGGCTTTCTCATGACGGTAAGGACCGGCTGATTCATTGCCGCCGCCAGCGCAATGTCGCGTGCGTTCAGCCGCCGCGGTGAAGTCATCCGCGCACCGGCGGAAAAATCGCCGCCGGCGGGTCTGATGTAATCGGCAGTATCCCGGTTGTTTCCAACCGAAACCGTTTTACCATTGAGGGTGGCATCCTCCTGAATCAGGATCATGTCGGCACCCTCGGGTACCGGTGCGCCGGTAAAAATCCGCACAGCCTGACCCTGGCCTACTTTTCCGTCGAACCCGGCACCGGCCGCTGAAGTTCCTACCAGGAGAAGACTTGCCCCGGTCTCGACATCCTGGCGACGGACCGCATATCCATCCATGGCGGAGGCGTCGAAAGGCGGCTGCGGACGCCCGGCAATTAGGTCGCTGGCGAGTACTCGCCCGCAGCTTTGTGCGAGCGGCACCGTTTCGGTGCCAACGGCCGAAAACAGCCGCATCAGGCGTACGTGAGCCTCGGCAACACTAATCAGTGCCATTAGCTGCCCTCGTAGCGGCCCGATGTGCCCCCGTCTTTCAGCACCACACGTATTCCGCCAATATTCATGGCACGATCAACGGCCTTGAGCATGTCGTAAACGGTAAGGGCCGCGACGCTCACGGCCGTCAGTGCTTCCATCTCGACGCCGGTCTGGCCGGAATTGCGTACTGTTGCCTCAATTTGAACCCGGTCGTTCGGGGCATCTATTTCAAGATCGACGGCAACCTTCGACAGGGCTATCGGATGGCAAAGAGGTATGAGATCCGAGGTTTTTTTTGCCGCCATGATCCCGGCCAGGCGGGCGACCGCGAGTACGTCACCTTTCGATGCCCGGCCTTCGACAACGCGCGCCAGAGTTGCGGGAGCCATTGCAATCCATCCCCGCGCCACTGCGATGCGGGGGGTCGACGCCTTTTCAGAAACGTCTACCATATGCGCGGCGCCGCTCTCGTCAAAATGCGTCAGGCTCGACATCACTCGGCCTCCGGACGCCAGGGGCTGCGCAGGAGCTCCCGGGTCGCAGTTTCCACGTTTTCCTGACGCATCAGCGTTTCGCCAATCAGGAAACAGCGCACGCCGTACCTCGCGAGCAGAGCAAGATCCTGCCGGGTCGAGAGACCTGACTCCGAAACTATCGTCCGGCCGACCGGCACTCCTCGGGCGAGGGACCGGGTGGTGTCAATGTCGGTTTCAAATGTATGCAGATTGCGGTTGTTGATGCCGATCAGCGGCGACTTGAGCAGTTTGGCCCGATCAAGTTCTTCGGCAGTATGGACTTCGAGAAGGACATCCATTCCCCAGGAAAGGGCAGTATCCTCCAACTCAATAGCCTGGGCGTCTGAGACCGCAGCGAGAATTATCAGAATGCAGTCTGCCCCCAGAGCGCGACTTTCGATAACCTGCCAGGGATCGTAGAGGAAATCCTTGCGAAGAACCGGTAATGCCGTCGCACCGCGCGCCTGTCTCAGGTAGGTTTCACTGCCTTGAAAACTGGGTGCGTCCGTGAGCACGCTCAGACACGCGGCCCCCCCTGCCTCATAGGCCTGCGCCAATGCCGCCGGATCGAAATCCTCCCGGATCAGACCTTTCGAAGGGCTTGCTTTCTTGACCTCCGCAATAAGGCCATAACCGCCGGTGATCGACGCGCGCGTCAGGGCATCAGCAAAACCGCGCGTGTGTCCGGCGGACCGTGCCTCACTCTCCAGGTCCTCAAGGCTGGTGGCGAGCTTCCGCTCGGCGACTTCCGCCAGTTTGTAGGTTTTGATCCTGTCCAGAATTGTCACTTTCGGTCCCCTGCATCGACAAACGGACTTATCTCGGCCAACTTCCGGACCTTAGCCAGTGCGGCACCCGAGTCGATGCTTTCACGGGCCAATTCGGCCCCCTCAGACAGCGTATCGGCTTTTTCTGCCACAACCAGGGCCGCCGCCGCATTGAGTAACACCGCATCGCGATAGGCGGACGCCTCGCCCTCGAGCATACTGCGCATCGCCTGGGCATTTTCAGCCGGTGTCCCACCGAGCAGCGCTTCAAAGGGATGACACCGCAGCCCCGCGTCTTCGGGATGTACTTCGAACTCTGAAACCGTTCCATTGCGCAGTTCCGCCACCCAACTCACGCCGGCGATGGACAATTCGTCCGTGCCGTCTGAGCCGTGGACGAGCCATGCACAGTCTGAGCCCAGTTCCCCAAGGGTTTCCGCCATCGGCCGGATTACCTTGCGTGTATATGCACCGGAAAGCTGTCGCCGCACGGATGCCGGATTGGTAAGCGGTCCGAGGATGTTGAATATAGTCCTTGTACCCAATTCCAGCCGTGCGGGCATGACATGCCTTGTTGCCGGATGGTGCATCGGTGCCATCATGAAACCGATCCCCGCCTCTCGGATTTCACGTTCCACGGTTTCCGGCCCTACCATGACGTTAATGCCGGATTCGGTCAGCGCGTCGGCGGCTCCGGATTTCGAGGACAGGTTGCGGTTTCCATGCTTGGCGACCACGACTCCGGCGCCTGCGACCACGAAGGCGGCCGCGGTTGAAATATTGAGTGTGCCCTTGCCGTCGCCTCCGGTGCCGACAATGTCCATCGCTCCTTCCGGGGCATGAACCTTGACGCATTTCGAACGCATGACCGTCGCGGCGGCGGCATATTCCGACACGCTCTCGCCACGGGTGCGCAGTGCCATCAGAAACCCGCCTATCTGCGCCGGAGTTGCGTCGCCTTCCATGATCGCAGAAAATGCGGTTTCCGCCTGCTGACGCGTCAGCGGTCCATCAGCCGCTAGAGCGATCAGCGGTTTCAGCCGTTCCGTCATGCGGGTACCGCCGTCCGTTCGAGAAAGTTGCGGAGCAAAGCGTGGCCATGCTCCGATGCAATGGATTCAGGATGAAACTGGACGCCGTGAATCGGCAGGTCGCGGTGCCGCAGACCCATAACCGTACCGTCGTCGACGTCCGCCGTAATTTCGAGGCAGTCGGGAAGGCTGTCCCGATCCACAGTCAGACTGTGATAACGCGTTGCCTGAAACGGGTTTGGCAGCCCCTGGAATACATCTTCACCCGAATGGCGAATGGTCGCGACCTTGCCGTGCACCGTCTCCCTTGCCCGCGTTACCTTACCACCAAACGCCTGACCGATCGCCTGGTGACCGAGACAGACGCCAAAAAGCGGCGTCCGACTTTCTGCCGCTGCGGCGATCAGCGGAAGACATATGCCAGCCCTGTCCGGGTCGCACGGGCCCGGGGAAAGCACGATTGCCGAGGCTCCGAGAGACATCGCCTGCTGAACATCGAGTGAATCGTTTCGTTTGACCACGACTTCCACGCCCAATTCGCCCAGGTAGTGGTAGAGGTTGTATGTGAAGCTGTCATAATTGTCGATCAACAGCAACATTTGGCGGCCTTTCAGATTGGGTTGGTCTGGTGGTTGACGGCATGGGCGCTATACATGGCCCCGCTGAATTGGTGCGGTCAAGGGAAAGCTTGGCGATCAGCCGGTTTGGTGCTGAAAGGGCGGCAGGGAGGAGGATGTCATGCGCGGATTCTGGTCGGGGTTGATTTTCGGAGTCATTCTGTCGGTTGCCGTCGCACTCGCGCTGTCACTCGCTTTTCCAGCCTTTGTGTTTTACGAACCCAAGGTCGAAACAAAAGAGGCTCCCGACCGCCCTTCCGATCCGTTGGTCACAGCACTTCCGGAAACGCCGGGGCTTGCAGCCGAAGAAGCGGCGCCGCGCAAGGTGGTACCGCTCATAGAGACCGACGTGACTGTCGACAATTCACCGGGCCTTGCGGCGACCGCCCCGGCCCCGGCCCCGGATGTATTTGACGGCGCGGGCGCGGGTTCGCCGTCGCTGGTGTTTCCCTCGGCGGCGAACTGACCCCTCAGTTTGTGGTGCCGCGTCCGTCGTGAAACATGTCCGCGTCCCGCGCGGCCTGCAGCAGGGCCTTCGATTTGTTGACGGTCTCTTCGTATTCTGCTTCCGGCACGCTGTCGTTGACGACGCCACCCCCCGCCTGAATGTAGAGCGTCCCGTCCTTGATGACGGCAGTGCGCAGCGCAATGCAGATATCCATGTCGCCCTGTGACGAAAAATAGCCGACTCCGCCGCCGTAAACGCCACGCTTTTCTGTTTCAAGCTCATCGATGATCTGCATTGCGCGCACCTTGGGTGCACCGGACACCGTACCTGCGGGCAGTCCCGCCAGCAGAGCGGAAAGCGCATCTTCGTTTGGCGAGAGCTTGCCGTTTACGTTGGAGACAATGTGCATGACGTGGCTGTAACGCTCGATAATGAACTGCTCGTCCGGATCAACCGTCCCGATCCGGGATACGCGGCCGACATCGTTGCGCCCGAGGTCGAGCAGCATCAGATGTTCAGCGCGCTCTTTTGGATCTGCAAGCAGTTCCTTTTCAAGCGCCAGGTCCTCAGCCGGGGTTTTGCCTCTTGGCCGGGTTCCGGCGATTGGACGGATGGTGACCGTGTCACCTTTCACCCGCACCAGGATTTCCGGGCTGGCGCCGACGACCTGAAAGCTGCCAAAGTTGAAGAAGAACATGTAGGGCGAAGGGTTCGTGCGGCGCAATGCGCGGTAGAGCGAGAACGGCGGCAGTGTGAATTCCTGGGCCCAGCGCTGACTCGGAACCACCTGAAAGATGTCGCCGGCCCGGATGTAGCTCTTGGCTGTTTCGACCATTTCGCAGTACCGCGCGTGGGTGGTGTTCGATACCACCCTTGGCTCGTTTCCAGGAATCCCAGGGTCGCGCGATGCGGCGCTGGGCGTGCGGTCGAGGTCGCGCACCGCATCCATGACTCGTTCGGCGGCCTGGGCATAGGCGGCTCGGGCGCTCAGGCCGGACGACACATAGGCCGGGCTTACCACAAGTACCTCGCCCTTGACCCCGTCGATGACCAGCATGACCGAGGGACGCAGAAAAACCGCGTCCGGCAGTCCCAGCGGGTCCGGATTGACATCCGGCAGGTGCTCAACAAGCCGGACCATGTCGTAGCCAAGATAACCGAACAGTCCCGCTGCCATCGGCGGCAGTTCCGCGGGCATGTCGATGTGACTCTCCGCGATATGCTCCCGCAGGCTCGTCAACGGATCGGAAGCATCCGGCACCCATGCGTCGGGATCGAACCTGGCGGATCTGTTGGTTCGGCTGGTTTTGCCGTGGCACTGCCAGATCAGATCAGGTTTCATTCCCATAAACGAATAACGGCCGCGCACTTCGCCGCCGGTTACCGATTCCAGAAGGAAACTGTTCGGGCGGGCCTCCGTCAGCTTGAGCATCAGCGAAACCGGAGTGTCAAGGTCTGCGACAAGACGCGTCCAGACGACCTGGTTGTTGCCGGCTTCGAATGCGGTGCCAAATTCGTCGGTGCTGGGAAACAGTTTCATTGATATACGCCAGTTACTGGAACTGATCCAAAGTGGATTCCACCAGGGTCTGATTGACAGTCACTCCGGCAGATGCCTGCAACGCGGCGGTAAACTGCGCCAGAACATCCGTCGACACCTGTAATGCGAGCTGACGGTTCAGGTCTGCCATCAGGTCCGGCATTCCCTGCCCGTCAATGTCGAAGGCTGAAATTTCCTTCAGGTTTGCGATGATGACGCTGCCGTCATCCGCGACCACGAACGGGCCCGGTGCCTCAAGCGCGAACATGTCCGCCAGGAGGCGGGGAGGCGTACCGGGCAGCACGCCGCCACGTGTCAGTGGCTCCGTCGTGTTGAGTTCCACCGACAGTTCCCCGGCCAGTTCCGGCATTTCCTGCCCGTCGTTGAGTTCCTTCGCATACCCTTCCGCGAGAGCCTGCAATTGCGATGCCGTCTCGGCGGCCACCCAATCGCCCCTGACCTGCTCCCGAATGTCAGCGAGAGGTATCACGCTCGGCGGTTCAACCGCCTCAAGCCGCACGGTAACATAGCCTCCGCTCTGCAACTCACCAAGATCGGTTTCCTCGCCTTGGCGTGCGCTGGCGACCAGTTCGGTGAAGACGGGGTCCGTTGCCAGTTCGCCGGTCGTCTCGGCGTTGAAGTCGATCGTTCCCAGTTCCATTACCGTTTCATCCGCGACCTCCTCCAGCGTCGAGCCGCCAGCGATCAGGTCTTCGATTGTCCGAATCTCGTCGTGGATCGTGGTGGTTGCCTGATCGGTGGCGAGTTCAAGCACGAGGTCCGCGCGCGCGTCATCGTAGGAAACGACCTGTGCGTCAAAAATCGCATTGACCCGAAACAGTGACGGTCCGAGCGGAGTGGGCACCGGACCGATGATCCCCGGCGTGTCGGTCGCAAACACTTCCGCGGCGGCCTCGGGTGCCAGATCGGATGCAGCGATCATTCCCTGGTCGATATCCTCCGCGGTGAGGCCGCGGGTGCGGGCGACCGCATCGAAATCTGTTTCACCAGTGTCGATTGCAGTTCGGGCTTCCGCCGCCTCCCCGTCCGTGCCAAACCCGATACGGTCGACAAGGCGGCGCTCAGGCGTGCTGAATTCTTCCGGTGCGGCATCATAGGCGGCGCGAATCTCGGCCTCGGGAATGACAATCGACTTAGCCACGGTTTCAGGTGTGGCAATCGCATAGGTGATGCGTTTGGTTTCGGGCCGCGTATAACGAGCCTCATTTGTGGCGTGAAATGCCTGCAACTGTTCGTCGGTGGGCTCCGGAACCGGTTCGTTCAGGTTGGACTCATCAAGGCGAATCCAATCTGCAACTCGTGTTTCCCCGACATACGTCAAGACCGTTCTGGCCGCCGTATCAGGCATGGCGGCAGGGGCAGTCACCGCCGAGGCAACCAGGGTGCGCGTTGCCTCGCGGCGCAGGTCATTTTCAAAGTCGGCGGCAGTCATGCCCATGCGGTCGAGCGTGTAGGTGTAGGCATCTCTGTCAAAGCCGCCGGCACTCTGAAAACCCGGAAGTGCCATCAGTTGTTCGCGTACCGTTTGGTCGCCGCTTGAGAGCCCCAGCGCGGTCGCCGTATCGTCCAGTGCCGTCTGATTAACCAGCCGGGCCAGCGCTATGCGGTCAATTCCGAACTGCCGGGCTTCGTCGATGCTGAGCTGCCGCCCGAGTTGGTTGGACACGGAACGGATTTCCTGGTCAACTGCCCTCCCGTACTGCTGCACGGAAATACCCGTGTCGCCGACCCTGGCAACGTCATTGCCTGCCAGGCCACCACTGAATCCGATAC
>JAUIHM010000103.1 GCA_030432315.1 Alphaproteobacteria bacterium
GCACATGTCCGTCGGCAGGATTTCACGCCCGCGCTCACCCAGAGGCTCCGTCGCCATCATCTGCGTCGAAAACGGCATCACCCGGCTTTCGAGCTCCGGCACCAGATGCCCCAGATAGGCGTTGCCCGCGAGGATCAGCGCATCGGGTCGCACCGAACCGGTGGCGGTCCGCACCACCGGATCCCCGGCAACATCCTCGATCGAGGTCACCGCGCTGCCCTCGTGAATGACACCTCCGTTGCTCTCGAAGGCGGCCGCCTGCCCCAGCGCAAGATTGAGCGGATGCATGTGACCGCCGCTCCGGTCCAGCATCCCGCCGAAATAGAAATCCGAACCGATGTGCGCCCGCAGGGCCGTCCGGTCGAGCATCTCGAAATTGTCGATCCCGTGCCCGCGCCACAGCACCTGTTTGCGCTCCAGATCCCGCATCTGTGCCGCTGAGAACGCGGTGAAAATGTTCCCGTCCTTCAGATCGCAGCTGATGTCATAGCGCGCGACCCTGTCGCGGATGATCTCGCCGCCCTCCTGCACCACCCCGGCGACAAAGTCCGCGGTGTCCCGACCGTACCGCGCGGTGATCGTCTCGAGGCTCGCATTCAGTCCGTTGACGATCTGCCCGCCATTGCGCCCCGACGCCCCCCAGCCGATCTTCGCGGCTTCCAGCAGAATGACCCGGTATCCCCGCTCCGCCAGTTCAAGACCGGCGGAGAGTCCCGAGAACCCGCCGCCGACAATGCAGATGCCACCTTCGACATCTCCCTGAAGCGGCGGCCGCTCCGGTGCCGGCAGCGCCGATGCGGCGTAGTAGCTGCCCGGATAGGGCTCTCCCGCGCGCACCATCACACCGTCTCCAGATAGGTTTCGTATTCAAACCGGCTCATCTTGTCGGTAAAGACGCGCATTTCCTGCCGCTTCATCCCCACGAGCCGTGCCCGCAGTTCCGGGGAAAACAGCCGCCCGATATCCGGGCTCCGCTCGAACTCCACCAGCGCCGAGTGCCAGTCGCCGGGCAGCTGGTTCGGTCCCTGTCCCTGCACCGCGCCGGATTTCGGCGGCGGCGGCGGTGTCTGGCGTTCGATCCCGTCGAGCGCCGCGCCCAGGATTGCCGCAACCACCAGATAGGGGTTGGTATCCCCGCCCGCGACCCGGTGCTCGATCCGCCGCGCTTCGGGCGGACCGCCGGGAATCCTTACCGCCGCGTGCCGCGACTCGTACCCCCAGCAAATTTCGGTCGGCGCGTGGCTGTTCGGTTCCAGCCTCCGGAAGGAATTAAGGTGCGGGGCGAAAATCAGACTTGATGCCGCCATGTGCTGCAGGATCCCGCCGACCGCGTGATGCAGCATTTCCGAGCCGTCCGACGCCCCGTTGTTGAAGACGTTGTTGCCCTCGGCATCCAGCAGACTGAAATGCACGTGAAAGCCGTTGCCGGAAAACCCTGCAAACGGCTTGGCCATGAACGTCGCCGTCATCCCGTGCTTGCGGGCGATCCCCTTGACGAAGCGTTTAAAGAACAGCGCATCGTCCGCCGCCTCCAACGGATCGTCCACATGCAGCAGATTGATCTCGAACTGGCCGCCGCCGGCCTCGGCAATCGCTGCATCCGCGGGAATTCCGTAATCGGCACAGGCGGCGTAGACGTCGGTGAAAAACGCCTCGAACTCGTCAAGCTGATCCAGAGACAGCACGCCTTCATGCCCAAGGCGGCGTCCGGTCTGCGGCGAGATCGGCGCCCGCGGCCAAACCTCCGATGCATCCACCAGGAAAAACTCCAGTTCCGTCGCCACCACCGGCCGCAGGCCCAGCGCCGCATAGCGCTGACAGACCTTCTCCAGCGCCCGTCTCGGATCGCCCTCATAGGGTCGCCCGTCATCCCAGCCCATCCACATCGGCAACAGCGCCGAAGGTGACCCGGTCCAGCCGAGCGGCAAAAATCCGGTGCCGGTATGGGTGCAGATCCCGTCGCTGTCCCCCTCCTCAAAGACCAGCGGATTGTCCTCCACATCCCGGCCCCAGATATCTGGACAGACCGCAGACAGAGGCAGGCGCATCTTGCCGTCCAGCAGCTTTTTCGCCTGGTTGATGGGCACGCGCTTGCCGCGCATCAGACCGTTCAGATCACAGACCGCGGCCCGGAGCGAAGTGATCTCCGGCCGGTTTTCCAGCCAGTTGAGGGCCTCAGATGTGTTCAATTTCAAACTCCTGCACCGGATACCGTTCGACCATCTCACGAACACCGCGGCCCGGTACAGCAAAATCTGAAGCCCGGCGGTCACCCGGCCTCGGGCCGCCTCACACCCCGTTACCCTGTCCATGCACCTTGCTGCCGCGGCACAATCCAAAAACCGGAGCCACCCCGGCTTTTTTTGGAATCCGACAGGCATCGAAAAGGACACTTTCCCAATTCACTCCCGTTTTTCCTTGCGACATTCCGGATTGCACCACATTCTGGCAACAGCGTCCCGCCAAAGGTGCATTTTGAACCACTTTGATCCCTCCCCCAAACTCTCGGACCAAATCCGCAAAACCACCTGCTACATGTGCGCCTGCCGCTGCGGCATCGACGTGCACCTGAAGGACGGAAAGGTCCGCCATATCGAGGGCAACCGCGACCATCCGGTCAATCGTGGGGTGCTCTGCGCCAAGGGCGCCGCCGGCCTGATGCAGCATCTCTCCCCTGCCCGCCTGCGCAACCCGCTCCGGCGCACCGGCCCGCGCGGCTCCGGAGAATTCGCGGAAATCAGCTGGGACGAGGCCCTCGACCTCGCCACCGCCTGGCTCGGACCGATCCGCGAAACCGCTCCGGAAAAACTCGCGTTCTTCACCGGGCGCGACCAGAGCCAGTCCTTCACCGGCTGGTGGGCACAGCAGTACGGCACCCCAAACTACGCTGCCCACGGCGGATTCTGCTCCGTCAACATGGCCGCTGCCGGCATCTACACACTCGGTGGCAGCTTCTGGGAGTTCGGCACCCCGGACTGGGATCTCACCAAACTGCTGATGATCTTTGGCGTCGCCGAAGATCACGACAGCAACCCGATCAAGATCGGCCTCGGCAGGCTCAAGGGCCGTGGCGCAAAGGTCATTGCCGTCAATCCGGTCCGGACCGGCTACGGCGCCATTGCCGACGAATGGCTTGGGATCACCCCCGGCACGGACGGTCTGTTCATCCTCAGCCTCGTCCACGTACTGATGACCGCCGGAAAAATCGACATCGACTACCTGGTTCGCTACACCAACGCCGCCTGGCTGGTCGACCAGGACCCGCGTTCGGGTGACTTCGGCCTGTTTCTGCGCGACGGGAACGGCACTGAACTGGTCTGGGACCGCAACAGGCACCGCGCCGTGCCCTGGACCGAACCCGGGGTCAAACCTTCGCTGCACGGCGGCGTCAACATCGGCGCCAGCCACTACAGGCCGGTATTCGAACTGATGGCAGACGCGTGGCTCGACCCCGCCCACGCACCCGAGGCTGTCGTCGGCCGCTGTGGCATCCCCGCCGACACCATCCGCCGCATCGCCGCCGAACTTGCCCATGTGGCATTCGAGCAGGAAATCACCCTCGACCGCCCCTGGACCGATTTCCGCGGCGAGCGCCATGAAACCATGACCGGCCGCCCGGTTTCCTTCCACGCCATGCGCGGCATCTCCGCCCATTCGAACGGCTTCCAGACCTGCCGCGCCCTGCACATTCTTCAGCTGATCCTAGGCAGCGTTGAGACCCCGGGCGGTTTCCGCTTCAAACCGCCCTATCCCAAACCGGTCGAGGCCCATCCCAAACCCCATTTCCGTGTTACCCCCGGCTACCCGCTGGACGGCCCGCATCTCGGCTATCCCCGCGGCCCCGAAGACCTCGCCCTGACCGCCGACGGCACCCCGGTCCGCATCGACGGCGCTTTCACCTGGGAGGCGCCGCTCTCCGCCCATGGCCTGATGCACATGGTCCTTCCCAACGCAGCGGCGCAGAGCCCCTATCCGATCGACACCCTGTTTCTCTACATGGCCAATATGGCGTGGAATTCCTCCATGTCCGCCAAGGCGGCAATGGACGCCCTGACCGCCACCGACGCCGACGGCGCCTACCTCATCCCCCATGTCATCGTTGCCGATGCCTATTCCTCGGAAACCGTCGCCTTCGCCGATCTGGTTCTGCCCGACACCACCTGGCTCGAACGGCACGACTGCATCAGCCTGCTGGACCGCCCGATCGGCGAGGCAGACTTGGCCGCCGACGCGATCCGCTGGCCGGTCGTCGAACCGGGCCGCAACGTGCGCGGCTTCCAGTCGGTGCTTCTCGACATCGGCACCCGCCTCGGCCTGCCCGGCATGGCCGATGCCGACGGCAACCCGGTCTACGCCGACTACGCCGACTACATCACCCACCACGAGCGGCGCCCCGGCATCGGCCCGCTCGGCGGCTGGCGCGGCAGCGACGGCACTGCCGAGGGCCGCGGCGAGCCTAATCCCGATCAGCTCGCCTCCTACATCGCAAACGGCGGCTTCTGGACCCGCGAAATCCCCGAAGATGCCCGGTACTTCAAACCCTGGAACGAGGCCTACCAGACCTGGGCGGTGGAAACCGGCCTGTTCGACAAACCGCAGCCCTATGCGTTCCAGATCTACTCCGAACCGCTGGCCAAATTCGGTCAGGCCGCCAGAGGTCACGGCCCCCACCAGCCTCCCGACCACCTGCGCCCCCGCCTGATCGAGGCAATGACCCCCCTGCCGTCCTGGTATGCGCCCTTCAGTGAGCCGACAGATGCCTCCGATCCGTTTCCCCTGTACGCCATAACCCAGCGCCCTGCGGCGATGTACCATTCCTGGGGCTCGCAAAACGCCTGGCTGCGCCAGATCCACGGCGAAAATCCGCTCTACATCCCCGGAACGCTGTGGGACGCCCACGGTTTTTCCGAAGGCGACTGGGCGACGCTCACATCGCCGCACGGAACCATCACCGTGCCCGCCGCGCGGATGGATGCCGTCAACCCGCGCACCCTGTGGACCTGGAACGCCATCGGCAAACGTCCGGGCGCCTGGGCCCTCGATCCCGACGCGCCCGAGGCCACACGCGGCTTCCTGCTCAACCACCTGATCTCCGAACTGTTGCCGCCGCGCGGAGACGGCCACCGCTGGCTCAACTCCGATCCGGTCACCGGCCAGGCAGCCTGGTACGACCTGCGCGTCAGACTGGAACGTGTTCCCGCCCGGACCCGCGCGACCCCGACAACGCCACCGCAAACGTCACCGGTCCCGCCGGCACCCGCATTGCTCCGCTTCGGAATGGAGACATGACATGATCGGGAACCGCAGCCGCGCGCCGGATACCGGTCAGATACGGGCCCAGTGCAGGAAGGCCGCCGCAGAATGACCTCACTTCCCGCCACCACCGAACGCAGCCTCGGCCTGGTGATCGACCTCGACACCTGTGTCGGCTGCCACGCCTGCGTCACCGCCTGCAAGGAATGGAACACATCCGCCTACGGTGCCCCGCTGTCCGACGACGACCCCTACGGCGCGGCCCCCTCCGGCACGTTCCTGAACCGCGTCCATACCTTTGAATACACCGGGGAAGACGGCACACCGAAGGTGGTGCACTTTCCCAAATCCTGCCTCCACTGCGCCGACGCCCCCTGCGTCACCGTCTGCCCGACCGGCGCCTCACTCAAACGGGTCGAGGACGGCATCGTTCTGGTCAACGAGGACGACTGCATCGGCTGCGGCCTCTGTGCCTGGGCCTGCCCCTACGGCGCGAGGGAAATGGACCAGGCCGCTGGAATCATGAAAAAATGTACCCTTTGCGTCGACCGCATCGACAACAGGAACCTGCCGGAGCAGGACCGAATCCCCGCCTGCGTCCGCACCTGTCCAACCGGCGCCCGGCACTTCGGCGACCTCGCGGATCCCGAAAGCAGCGTCTCACAACTGGTTGAAAAGCGAAATGGATTCGATCTGATGCCTGAGCAGGGCACTGCGCCGGTCAACAAGTACCTGCCGCCCCGCCGGAATGAGGAGATCAGCATTCTCGCCCCGCTGCTCGATCCGGTCACGGACGGGGCTGGCGGATTCCTCGGCTGGCTGGACCGGGCGCTCAACAGGCTTTAATCCAATGCATCCAGCGCCTTCGATCATAATCTTCACGGTCCTGTCCGGCCTCGGTTTCGGCATGATGACCTGGCTCGGCCTCGGCGCCACCGCCACGGAAGGCCCCGAAGCCTTGACCCTCTGCGCAATCGCCATCGCCCTTGTCGCCGCCGGCCTGCTCTCCAGCCTGTTCCACCTCGGCCATCCGGAACGGTTTCTCAAAGCGCTGACCCAGTGGCGCTCCTCGTGGCTCAGCCGGGAAGGCATCGCGTCGATTGCGACGATTGCCACTTTCATGCTCTTTTCAGGTCTTTGGGGAGTTTTCTCCATCCGCTCTGCCGCCCTCGGCACGCTGACGGCGCTGCTCGCCCTCACCACGGTATTCTGCACGGCGATGATCTACGCACAGATGAAGACCGTGCCGCGCTGGCACTCCCCGCTGACACCGGTGACCTTCCTGCTTGCAGCCGTCGCCGGAGGCGCGGTGCCCTTCGCTAAACACCTCGCCCCCTGGCTGCTGCTCCTGCTCGGCACCGGTCTGGTGATCGACGCACTGCGCGGACATCTCGCGTTTCAACGCTCAGGCACCACCCTTGCATCCGCAACGGGCCTTGCCCCGGGCCGCCGCCCACGGCTGCTGGCGCCACCTCATACCGGATCAAACTACCTCATGCGGGAAATGGTCTACACCGCCGGCCGCACCAACGCGCCACTGCTTTTCGGCGCAGGACTCGTCCTCGCAGTCCTGATCCCCGCGCTCGTTCTGCTGTCGCTGCAGACCGGTCCCGCTGTTGCAATCTTCGCAACAGTGTCACACACTGCTGGTGTGATCGTGTTACGATATCTGTTCTTCGCACAGGCAGAGCATGTGGTGGGACTGTATTATGGGCGGCACGGAGAAAAGATCTGACACCTGCAGGACCCGGTCGGTTTCGGGTCGGGAATGGAACTAGACACCGGACATATGGCGCAACGTACATCCGTACCTGCCGGATCGCAAAAGAGCGGCCCGAGGGCTCTCCAGGTCGCCGCCCTCTGCTGGCGGCGCAACCGCAAGGGCAAGCTCAGATTCCTGCTGATCACCAGCCGCGACACCGGGCGCTGGATTATTCCAAAGGGCTGGACGATGCACAACCGCACCCATCCCGAAGCCGCCGAACGCGAAGCCTGGGAGGAAGCCGGCGTCAAGGGGGAGATCCGGACCCAGAGCATCGGGATCTTCACCTACCGCAAGGTTTTCGCCAACGGATCCAGTTCGACGGTTGTGGTCAAGGTCTATCCGCTGAACGTCAGCCTGATGCTGAAACAGTATCCGGAGACCGGGCAGCGCACCTCTGAATGGCTGCCGCGCGCCAAGGCAGCCGAACGGGTGGCCGAACCTGAACTCAAACAGATCATCCTCGGCTTCAAGCCGAAGGACACCTGACATGCCCGGGGCCTGTCACGCGTCGTAAAACGGGGTCACTTCGGCCACGATCACCGCATTCTGCTCGAGGGCGCGGGCCATCAGTTCCCGTTCCTCCTCCGGCACATCGCCTTCCTGCAACCGCTCTTCAAGCGTGCCGTAGCCTGTCACGTCGAGCGGCGCCATGTCGGCCGTCCGGAGCACCGCGACGGTTTCGCGCACCGCCTCGGCCTCGTCCACGCCGGAGGCATAGCACATCAGCCCCGCGCCGGTGGACTTCGCGGGAAGTCCGTCACCCGCCGTCCGTCCAACCTGGACCACGAGGGTATAGACCTGCTGCCTTGACTCTTTTTTCTCCATGGGCGCGCCATTGCCCGAGCCCGGGCAGGCTGTCAAGCGCCGGCGTTGCGCAGCGGTCAGGCAAAAAGCTCGACCGCCACGGCGCAGCCATAGACGGCGATCAGCAGCACTGACTCTATGCCGATCCGCGCGGGCCCCTCACGCTGGCGCAGGATCAGCCCTCCCAGCAGGATCGCCGTCATCAGCATGCCTGTCGCCAGCCAGTAGAGATCGGTGTCCCCGACCGCCTGGAAAATCGACCCGTCGCGATAGGCGACATCGGAAAACACCAGAAACAGCGTGTCGAAGGTGTTGCCGCCGATGATCCCTCCCACGGCCAGCTGAAGCGCACCCCGGCGCACGGCGACGATGGTGGTCACCAGTTCCGGCAGAGAGGTGATTACGGCGGTGATCAGCGCGCCGACAAGGCTCGACGACATCCCGTAGCGGGTGATGAACTCTCCGGCAACCTGGCTGATGACCCAGCCCGCGCCACCCATGACGACAACGAGTGCCAGGAAGATCAGAAGCGGTTTTGTGACGGAGGCGTCGGGGTCGTTTTCCTCGTCGGGCTCGTCCAAACGGGTATCTGACGTCTCGACCGGCCGCCACATGGGCATTTCCCCGACGGCGGCCGACAGTTTCACCCCCCAGAGGTAAGCCAGAAACATCACCACGGATACCGGCGAGATGCCAAAATAGGCGATATCCGGCCCGGCCATGGCGGCAATGGGCATCGACAGCAGGATAAGCAGCATCACCGCCTGAAACAGGTTCGCCGGCTCGGCGGCGGCATGTTCCAGGTTCACCCGCTTGTACAGCAGGTCCGCCACGGCAAGGAACAGCGTCTGCACCGCGATGCCGCCCACGGCGTTGGAGACGGCGAAGCTGGCATCTCCGCCATGGGCGGCGGTCACCGAGACGACGACGCCCGACAGGGAGGTCGCACCGCCCAGCAGCACGCCACCCGCCATGGCCTCGCCCAGCTTCGTGCGGTCGGCGATGAGGTCCGCAAGGCCGGTCGCCCTGATCGAGGCGGCGACGACCGCGCCGGCGGCGATGGCGAAGATGACCAGCAGGACTGTCAGCGAGGCGTCGGCGAACATGGGGCTCCGGCGGCAGGGTCATGGAAAAACCGCGCGCCGAAAGGACGCGCGGCGTTTGTTGTCTGGATGGGCGGGATCGCCGCCGTCAGGCGGAATTGCTGCGGAAGGCGCGGGCGATGGCGATCAGGAAGCAGGCACCGATAAAGCCGATGATCAGTTGGCCCAGCCAGCCGCCCAGGGTACCGCCGACGATGAACATCAGGATGGCATTCAGCAGGACCGCGCCCAGGATGCCGACAACGATGTTCATAAAGATGCCCATGCTCGAATTCATGAACTTTTCTGCCAGCCAGCCGGCGATCCCGCCGATGAGGATTGCCGCAAACCACCCGAGTCCTGTCATGTCGTGTCCTCTTGAATTAGGGTACCGAACGCATCCGGTGTCTGGTGGAACAACTGTGCCGCAGGCGAACTGGTTCCCGGAAATCGAAAGAGTGCATGAAAAGACCGGCGGGGACTTTTCCGCCCGGAACTGGTTTCCGGTTTACCCCCCCGCCTGCGACATCGGTCACGCCGCGCGTCAGTCGCGCAGCAGATCGTTGATCGACGTCTTCGAGCGCGTCTGCGCATCGACCCGCTTCACGATGACCGCGCAGTAAAGGTTGAT
>JAUIHM010000010.1 GCA_030432315.1 Alphaproteobacteria bacterium
GATTTAGCGTCGCAAAGGCGATGGTGGAAAGCGGCACGAACACCAGCCCCAGTCCAAGACCCTGAACGACTCCCGAAACGATGATCGGCGTGCTGTCCATGTGAATGGAAAAGCGGGTCATCTGCCACAGCGAAAACGCCGTCAGACTGAGCCCGGTCAGGATCAGCAGTCGGGCATCCACCTTTCCCACCAGCCGGCCGACGACGATCATCGAGATCATCGTCCCGACCCCGCGCGGCGCCAGCACCATCCCGGTGGTGATGACCGGATAACCCATCACGTTCTGCAGCAGCGGCGGCAGCAGCGCCAGCCCGGCGAGCAGGATCAGTCCGACCATGAACATCATCACCAGCGACATCGAGAAATTTGCATCCCGGAAAATCTTGGGATCGATGAAGGCGTCCTCCCTGCCGGTGATGTGCAGCACGAACGCCCAGAGCCCGACCAGGGTCAGCCCCAGTTCAATCCAGATCTCCGGCGAGGCGAACCAGCCCACCTGTTCACCACGGTCGAGAAACATCTGCAGCGCGCCGATGGCGAGAGACAGCATTGCGAAGCCGAAAAAGTCGAAACCGCGCCGGCGGACCGGTGATTTCGGCAAAAAGGCGACCAGACCGGCCAGGGCCAGCATCCCGACGGGCAGGTTGACATAGAACACGAACCGCCAGCCGAAACTGTCGGTCAGCCAGCCGCCAAGGGTCGGGCCGATGATCGGACCGATCATGATCCCGGCACCCCAGATCGCCATCGCCTTGCCGTGATCCTCGCGCGAATTGATATTGAGCAGCACGGTTTGCGACAGCGGCACCAGACCGGCACCGAACACGCCCTGAAGCACACGGAAAGCGATCATCTGATTGAGGTTCGCCGCCATGCCGCAGGCAATTGAGGAAACGACAAACCCCGCCACCGCAACAATGAACAACTCCCGCAACCCCATCCGGTCCGAGAGCCAGCCGGTCACCGGCGTCATGATCGCCGAGGCGACGATGTAGGAAGTCAGCACCCAGGTAATCTGGTCCTGGGCCGCTCCGAGCGAGCCCTGCATGCTCGGCAGCGCCACGTTTGCAATTGTGGTGTCCAGCACCTGCATGATCGTGGCGAGCATGATCGAAACCGTGATCAGCCCCTTGTTTGCAACGGCAGGGGCGGCCGGAGCCGCGGCGCTCACTTCGCGTCGACCGCGGCCTGGGCGGTGTCCGTCAGCACTCCAGCCGCAGCCAGCACATGTTCGACCGCATTCGGCAGCCCCCGGGCATGACCGGTATCAACCTCGACACTCACACTCATGCCCGTGCGCACCGGAGGCAGGTCCTGACCGTCTTCAAGGTCGATCCGCACCGGCACCCGCTGCACCACCTTGACCCAGTTGCCGCTGGCATTCTGTGCCGGCAGCAGGGCAAACTCGGAGCCCGTCCCGGCCCCCATCGAACCGATCACGCCGGTCAGCGGGTGATCGGGAAAGGCGTCGAAGTGCAGCGACACCGGCTGGCCGGGCTGCATGTGGGTCAGCTCGGTTTCCTTGAAGTTCGCTTCAACCCAGGTGTGGCCGGTGGCAACGACGGTCAGGATCGGCACCGCCGGGGTCGCATACTGACCCGACTGCAACCGCGCGGTCTGACTGACCACACCCGACACCGGCGCCGTGACGACAGTATGACCGAGGTCCAGCTCCGCGCCGTGCAGTTCGGCCAGCGCCAGCATTACCTCCGGATGCCGGTCGGTCGGAATGTCGGGATCACCGGCCAGCGCCGCTACGGTGGAGTTCACCTGCGCCTCGGCGGTATTCAGCACCCCCTTGGCCCGCTGCAGGGCGAGGGTGCTGTCATCGGCGACCGACTGACTGACGACCCCGGATTTGAGCAGCGCCTTCTGCCGGTCGTCCCGGGTCTGCGCATTGTCCAGCGCCTCGCGCGCGGTGGCGAGGTCGGACACCGCCTGAAGGTGCGACGCCTTGAGCATCCCGACCTTGAGCCGTGCCGACGACAGCTTGGCTTCGGCCTCGGCAACGCTGCTCCGGTAGGCGGCATCATCGATGGTAAAGAGAGGCTGACCCTGCACCACCTTCTCGTTTTCGGCCACCATCACCTGGTCGATCCGGCCACTGACGAGCGGAACCACCGTCACCCGGTCCTGTTTGGCATAGGCGTCCTCGGTCGCGATATAGCGTCCTCCGGTCACCCAGACATAGCCGCCCGCCACCGCCAGCAGCACCGGCAGCGCGACGATCAGCAGCCGCCGCTTCCACGGACGGCGCGGCTTCTGCGCTTCGGGCGCCGCCTGCGACGGATCGCCGCCCTGCACCTCACGGAGCGGCGTTACACTGTCTTTTTCGGTATTTGCCTCGGCGGTCACAGGCAGTCCTTCCTCAATCCCCCGGCGGCTTCGGGCCGATCCGTTTCGGACCCGGCGGCGCTGAGATTGTTCACAACGGTTTCAAGATATCCGAGCAGCGCCGCGCGGTCGTCCGCGGACAGACCCTCCTGCACCTGATCCAGCACGGCAGCAGCCCGGCTGCGCATCGGCGCCAGAAGCTCCCGGCTCAGTTCCGTGCTGAAAAGTTGCCGCGCCCGTCGGTCG
This sequence comes from Alphaproteobacteria bacterium, assembly GCA_030432315.1. GTDB lineage: Bacteria > Pseudomonadota > Alphaproteobacteria > Rhodobacterales > Rhodobacteraceae > Amaricoccus. The sequence goes on from JAUIHM010000010.1 coordinate 2,581, forward strand.
GTCGGATGCGGACGACGCTCCACGAGCCCCGCCGCCTCCATCCGGTCCACATGCCGCGACAGTGTCATCGGTTCGACATCCAGCATCCCCGACAGCGCCGACTGGCTGATTCCCTCGTTTCGGATCAGCCGCGCGATGATCTTGAGCTGCGCAGACGTCATTGGAATATCCCGGCTTTCCTGCTCAAACCGGCGCCGCAACAGTCGCGCCGCATCCATCAGCAGAAATCCGAGGCTCTGTTTTGAATCGTGTTCCATGGCCGGCATATAGTATCCATGCTTATTATATGCAAGACACCATGCCGAGGCGCATCAGTCTTTGCGGACGCGGGCACCGGCACCGGGCCGACACAGTGCCCGGCCAATCCACTCCGGGCACCGCAACAGGTTCCGTTGATCCGGGCCGGCGCACCGCGCCTCCACCCGACATGACCGGAGCGCCGGATTGCGCGCGCCGCTACCGCAGCCCGCGGAAAAACCCGGTAAGCAGACCCGCGCACTCGCGTTCCGCGATACCGGAGAAAATCTCCGGACAATGATGGCTCTGTGAATGGGCAAACACCCGCGCACCGTGCTCCACCCCGCCGGATTTCGGGTCGGCTGCCCCGTAGATGAGCCGCCGGATCCGTGTCGCGGCAATCGCCGCCGCGCACATGGCGCAGGGCTCCAGCGTGACCAGAAGATCGCACTGTGTCAGCCGTTCGGATCCCAGCACCCCGCACGCCGCGCGGATTACGAGCATTTCCGCATGCGCCGTCGGATCGCGCAGCTCCCGGGTGCGGTTGCCGGCCTGGGCCAGGATCCTGCCGCCCGGCCCGAGAACCACTGCGCCCACGGGCACTTCGCCCCGCGCAGCGGCGGCGCGGGCTTCCTGCAGGGCAACATCCATCATCGGTGCAAAACGGGGCATCAATGCTCACTCTCCGCCGGACCCGCCGCTGTCAAGAGCCCGCTTTGCCCATTGCCACTTGGCCCGTCCAGGCCTAGGAGCAGTCCATGAGCAACGACGAAACCAGCGAACGCATCGCCAAACGCCTGTCCCGCGCCGGGATCGCCTCGCGCCGCGGTGCCGAAGCGATGATCGAGGCCGGCCGCATATCGGTCAACGGCAGGGTGATCGACAGCCCGGCGCTGAACGTTTCCGCCGCCGACCGCATAGAAGTCGACGGCAAATCGGTCGGCGCGCCGGAACCCGCCCGTCTCTGGCGCTACCACAAGCCTCTGGGCCTCGTCACCACCGCCAGCGACGAAAAGGGCCGAGCGACAATTTTCGACCGCCTGCCCGGCGACCTGCCCCGCGTCATGAGCATCGGCCGGCTCGATCTCAATTCCGAAGGTCTGCTCCTGCTGACCAATGACGGCGAACTCAAACGTCGCCTCGAACTGCCCTCCACCGGCTGGGTCCGCAAATACCGGGTCCGCGCCCGCGGCCGCATCGACGACGACGGCCTCGAACCGCTCCGGCAGGGCGTCACCGTCGACGGCGAACGGTTCCAGCCGATGTCCGTGGCCATCGACCGCGTCCAGGGCGCCAATCTCTGGCTCACCGTCGGCCTGCGCGAAGGCCGCAACCGCGAGGTGCGCAAGGCGCTTGCCACCGTCGGCCTGATGGTCAACCGCCTGATCCGCGTCTCCTACGGCCCGTTCCAGCTTGGCGATCTCGCCGAAGGCGCGGTCGAGGAGATCAAGCCGAAGATCCTCCGCGACCAGCTTGGCCTCAACAGCGGTTCGCCCGCGGAAAAGGCAAGATCCCGTGCCGTTGCGCGTCAGAGCGACGCGCAGACACAGGCAGGAACCAGCACGCCGGGCGCCGCGAAGAAACCGTCCGGCGGGCCGAAAAAGATCCTGCGCGCACCCCGGCCGAAGGGCGGCGCAAAATCCGGCGGGCCCGCTCCGCGCAACCGGACGAAGTAGACCGGCCGACATGCCAGCCGCAACCATCCGCCCGGAACGCCCCGACGACGCTCAGCCGATCCATGACCTGACCCGCGACGCTTTCGCCGGAATGCGCCATGCCAGCGGCACCGAAGCGGCAATTCCCGGCACCCTGCGCTCGGCGGGCGCCCTGACCCTCTCGCTGGTCGCCGTCGAGGGAACCGACCTGATCGGCCATGCGGCCTTTTCACCGGTCACCATCACGCCGGACGGTGCGGGCAGCACCTGCACCGGCTGGTACGGTCTCGGGCCGGTCGCGGTCAGACCCGACCGGCAGCGTTCCGGAACCGGCAGCCGCCTGATTGACGACGGGCTCCGCCGCCTCCGGACACTGGGCGCGCGCGGCTGCGTCGTGCTTGGCAGCCGGGCGTTCTATGGACGCTTCGGCTTCGTCAACGATGCCGGTCTGATCTTTGGCGGTGCACCGGCCGAGCACTTCCAGCGACTCACCTTCATCGGGCCGACGCCCAGCGGCAAAGTCACGTTTCATCCGGCATTCGCGGCCGCGGCCCCCCGCTAGGCCCGGTTGCACCATCGGACGGGCGACGCCATACGACATCGGCCGACACTTGCGCATCGGCCGCTCATTTCAGCGGGTGTCGGGTCGGCGTGTTGCCTCAGACGGACAGGTTGCCTGCCGACTGGCGGCCGTCCCGCCCCTCTACCATCTCGAATTCGATGGGCTGGTTGTCCTGAAGGGACTGGAGACCGGCTTCCTGAACAGCCGTAATGTGCACGAACACATCCTTTCCTCAATTGTCGGGCTGTATGAAGCCGTAGCCCTTCTCGGTGTTAAACCACTTTACCGTGCCCTTGGCCATTACGGTCAGTCCTCAAGTCTCCAACCCGGACACCGTGCCCGGGCTTCTGCGAACCTACGCCCTGAAACGGCCTCCACGCGACCTCTGCCAGGGATCGATATTTCGTGGCTCACGTTACCGCGAATCGGCTTTCAAAAAAAGCATTCTCGCAACCGGAGGCGCCAACTGCATGAAAATGCCTCGAAACCGCTCAGTTCCGGGGCCCGGTGGCAATAAATGCGCCGACTGCCAAGGGGACTGGTTTCCGCGCTGCGGGACGACTATCTTCCGAATGGAACGCAAAAACGGGGCCTGAGGATCACATGCAGTCAAAAGGCATGCAAGTATTTGGATTCATTATACTCGCAGCCATAATCGTCGCTGCAGGCATCGGTGCGAACTGATGGCGGGGCAGCGCTGGGGCGGCAAATTCTCGCCGGGAGGATCCCGCAATGATTCGCCCGTAACGGGAAAACCGTCGGCACCACTCCCCCCCGGTTTCCGCAACCGCCGCGCCCGCAGCGTCAGCCTGCGCGCCCGGCTCATGTATGTTCTGCCGCTGCCGCTGCTGTTCGCGGCGGTCGGCTCGATCCTCGGCGCCGGTACGCCGGCATTGGCGATGCTCGGCCAGGTTGGCGGTTTTGCCGGCCTGATGCTGGCCGCCTGGCTGGTCAACGAGGGCCTGCGCGCCGAAGCCGCGTTCAACGCCCGTACCATCGCCCGCCCGCCGGCCATACCCCGAAAGATCTTCGCTGCCGGCCTCAGCGGACTCAGCGTGACGGCGGTGTTCTGGCTTGCCAACGGCAGATCCCTCTTCGAGGCGCTTGTCTTTGGCGGCGTCGCCGCTGCCGCACATCTGGCCGCCTTTGGCCTTGACCCAATGAAGCGCAAAGGCGTCGACGGCATCGACGAATTCGCCACCGAACGCGTGGCAAAAGCGATTGACCGTGCCGAAGGACTGGTCCGCGACACTGCCGCCGCCGCCGCACGTTTCGGCGACCGGATGCTGGAGGGCCGGGTGGAGCGCCTCTGTGACCAGGCCCGCGACGTGTTCCGCACCATCGAGGAAGACCCCCGCGACCTCTCCCGCGCCCGGCAGTTCCTGTCCGTCTACCTGCTCGGCCTGAAGGACGCGACGGTGAAATTCGCCGACCTCTACGGGCGCAGCCGCGACCAGCAGGCGAAACGGGATTACGAGGCCCTGCTGAGTGATCTGGAGACCAGCTTTTCCACCCACCGCACCCGGCTGCTGGAAGACAACCGCTCCGATCTCGACGTCGAAATCGAGGTCCTGCGGGAACGGCTGCAGCAGGATGGACTGACCACAAGATAATTCACGGGAGACGGAAGATGTCAGAATCAACACGCGCCAAGGCCGAGGTTGCCCTCAGGGAAGCCGAACAGATCACCGCCAATCTTCTGCCCGAGGCCAAGGGCGATCTGATTGTCGTCGATGCCGCCGACCCGGCGACCCAGGCCGAGATCGACCGGCGCAAGGCGGAAATCGACATCGCCAACACCCAGTCGATCATCCGTTTCGGTTCTGCCGCCCAGGCCGAACTTCAGGCGATCAGCCAGGAAATGCTCGCCGACGTGCGCAACAAGGATGTCGGCCCGGCCGGCAACTCCCTGCGCGAAATGGTCGCATCCCTGCGCGGGTTCTCGGTCGACGAACTCGACCCCAACCGCAAGCAGAGCTGGTGGGAGCGCATCATGGGCAAGGCAAAGCCGATGGCCGAATTCATGGCCCGCTACGAAACCGTCCAGGGTCAGATCGACAGCATCTCCGACGACCTGCTCGCCCACGAGCACACCTTGCTGAAGGACATCAAGTCCCTCGACAAACTCTACGAAAAAACCCTCGATTTCTATGACGAACTCGCCGTCTACATCGCCGCCGGCGAAACCAAGATCCGCGAACTGGATACGGAAACCATCCCGGCCAAGGAAGCGGAGATGAACGCCGCCCCGGAAAACGAATCCGTGCTGAAGGCCCAGGAACTGCGCGACATCCGCGCCGCCCGCGACGATCTGGAACGCCGGGTCCACGACCTCAAGCTCACCCGCCAGGTGACGATGCAGTCGCTGCCGTCGATCCGACTCGTCCAGGAAAACGACAAGAGCCTCGTCACCAAGATCAATTCCACGCTCGTCAACACCGTGCCGCTGTGGGAAACCCAGCTGGCCCAGTCCGTCACCATTCACCGCTCGCGCGAAGCCGCTGAAGTGGTCAAGGAAGCCAACGACCTGACCAACGACCTGCTGACCAAGAATGCCGAAAACCTGCGCGGCGCCAATGCCGAGATCCGCACCCAGATGGAACGCGGCATCTTCGACATCGAAGCGGTGGAAAAGGCCAATGCCGAACTGATCGGCACGATCGAGGACAGCCTGCGCATTGCCGACGAAGGCAAGGCAAAACGGGCGCAGGCCGAGGAAAGCCTGATCCGGATGGAAAGCGACCTTAAAAAAGCGCTCGCCTCGGCAAAATCGCGTGAAACCGGCTCCGGCGACACAATCGGCGGCAGCGTCGCGAGCTGAGGACCGCAAACAGGAATGAGACCCGGCATCATGTCTGGAAACTGCGGCCTGCGCGCGTCGCCCGCGATGCGCGCGAGCCTTCTTCGCTCCGCCATCTGCGCGCTGGTGCTGATCGTCACCGGCGTGACCGGCTGCGGCAAGCGGCTCCCGGTGGAGGAGCCGCCACCCGCCCGGCAACCGGGCGTCACGCTGAACACCGACGAAATCGGCGAAGGCGAAGACCGCCTCGTGACCTTCTATGCCGAGGTGGAGAAAAAACTCGTCTCCAGTGGACGCATGCGCCGCGAAACCGCCCCGGAGGACGCGCCCTATACCGTCGACGACCTGGTGCGGAACTTTGAACGCATCGCGCTCTACGACGAATATGCCGATGTCGACGGCCGCCTCGTGCACACCGAAACCCCCGCCACGCTCCGCCGCTGGACCCGGCCGATCCGGGTCGGCGTCATGAGCGGACCCTCGCTGTCCGAATCCGAAGCCGCCCGAGACCGGGCCAACGTCGCTGCCCTGTCGAACCGCCTGTCCCGGCTCACCGGCCTCGACATCGCCGTCACCCGCAGCGAGAACGTCAATTTCCTCGTCCTGTTCATGAACGAATCTGAGCGCACGGTGTTTGCCCGTGAGGTCGCCGAGGAATACCCGGAATTTGCCCCGACCCTGATCCGGGCAATCTCCGAGCTGCAGGTCGACATCTTCTGTACCGCCTACTTCTTCAACGACCAGGTAAACCGCTCGACCTATTCTGCGGTGATCGTTCTGATCCGCGCCGAGCATCCGCCGCTGACCAGGCTCAGCTGCGCCCAGGAGGAGATGGCCCAGGCAATGGGGCTGCCCAACGACAGCCCCGACGCGCGGCCGTCGCTGTTCAACGACGACCTCGAATTCGCCCTGCTCACCGAACATGACGAAATTCTGCTTCGGATGCTCTATGATCCCCGCCTGCGCCCCGGCATGACGGCGGCCGAAGTACGGCCGCTGCTGCCCGAAATCGCCCGCGATGCCATGGCAGCCCAGAGCAGGGACGGACGGGTCGCCACGTCACACACCAGTTCCAACGGGAGGTCCTGATGGCCATATTCGATTTTCTGCGCGGTGAGTTCATCGACGTCATTCACTGGGTCGACGACAGCCGCGACACCATCGTCTATCGCTTCGAGCGCGAAGGGCACGCCATCAAATACGGCGCGAAACTGACCGTCCGCGAGGGCCAGGCCGCCGTGTTCATCCACGAAGGCCAACTCGCCGACGTGTTCTCCCCCGGTCTCTACATGCTTGAGACCAACAACATGCCGGTGATGACGACCCTGCAGCACTGGGACCACGGCTTCCGGTCGCCCTTCAAATCCGAAATCTACTTCGTCAACACCCGCCGCTTCACCGACCTCAAATGGGGTACCCGCAACCCGATCATGTGCCGCGACCCGGAATTCGGGCCGGTCCGCCTGCGCGCCTACGGCACCTACACCATGCGCGTCGCCGATCCGGCGAAGTTCATGACCGAGATCGTCGGCACCGACGGCGACTTCACCACCGACGAAATCGCCTTCCAGATCCGCAACATCATCATCACCCATTTCAGCCAGATCATCGCCTCCTCCGGCATCCCGGTGCTCGACATGGCCTCGAACACGCTCGAACTGGCGAAACTGGTGCATGAAAAGATCACGCCGATGGTCGAAGCATACGGTCTCGAACTGCCGGCCTTCATGATCGAAAATATCTCCCTGCCCACCGAGGTCGAAGCGGCGCTCGACAAGCGCACCTCTGCAGGCATCGCCGGCGACATGAAGCGCTTCACCGAATATTCCGCAGCCGAGGCGATGACGAAATCGGCGGAAAATCCAGGCGGCGGCGGCGGCATGGCCGCCGGTCTCGGGGCGGGAATGGGCATGGCGATGGCCGAGCGGATGGCCCGGTCCGGCCCCTGGGGCAGCCACCCCGCCCCCGATCACGCTGCGGCCTCCGGCACGCCGATGCCACCGCCACCACCGGCGGCCGAGCCGAAATGGCACATCGCCGAAGGCGGCACGTCGCGCGGCCCCTTTACCCAGCTTCAGCTTGAGAAAATGGTCGGCGAGCGCGCATTGACCCGCGACACCCTCGTCTGGTCGCCGGGCAGCGCCGGCTGGGCCAAGGCGGGCGGCGTCGCCGAACTCAATGACATTTTCGCCCAGGTCCCGCCGCCGCCACCGCCACCGGAGAGCTGAGTACCGGATGAAGACCGCCCCGAATGCCAACCGCCGGCCGGCCGCCACGGCGGGAGATCACAGGTTTCCCTGCCCGACCTGCGGCTCGGACCTGCGCTACTCTCCCGGCGCGGACAAACTCGCCTGCGATCATTGCGGCCATGAGGAGGCGGTGGTCGAACGGCGGGAGGGAATCCGCGAACTCGACCTGCGCGATGCCGTCGAGGCCGAAGCCGGCCGTGACACCGGCCTCGTTGAGGAAACCCGCGTCGCCCGCTGCGAAAGCTGCGGCGCCGAGGTCGAGTTCGACGCCGACCTGCACGCCACCGAATGCCCGTTCTGCGCTTCACCGATCGTCACCGACACCGGAGTCAACCGCCACCTCAAACCCCAGGCCCAGCTTCCATTCCTGCTGAGCGAGACGGACGCCCGCGACCGGATGAACCGCTGGCTCGGACGGCTCTGGTTCGCACCGAACAACCTGCGCAAATATGCCCGCGCCGGCCGGCGGATGAACGGCATCTATGTGCCCTACTGGACCTACGACGCCCAGACCCGTACCCGCTACACCGGCCAGCGCGGCACGGTCTATTACGAAACCCACCGGGTCCCGGTCACGGTCAACGGCAAACGCACCACCCAGGTGCAGCAGGTCGCCAAGGTCCGCTGGAGCCCGGTCCGCGGCCAGGTGGCCCGCGATTTCGACGACGTGCTGGTGCTCGGCTCCACCTCGCTGCCGAAGAACTACACCGACGCGCTCGCGCCCTGGGATCTCTCTGCGCTCTCCGCCTACGAGCCGAAATACCTCGCCGGATTCCGCGCCGAAGCATACGGCGTGCCGGTGCGCGACGGGTATGACGAGGCCCGCGGCATCATGGACGGCGTCATCGCCCAGGACATCCGCCGCGACATCGGTGGCGACCAGCAGCGGATCGGCTCGGTCGACACCGAAGTCGGGCGCCTCACCTTCAAACACATCCTGCTGCCGGTCTGGATGGCCGCCTACAAATACCGCGGCCGCACCTACCGCTTCGTGGTCAACGGACGCACCGGCGCCGTGGAAGGCGAACGCCCGTGGTCCGGCGTCAAGATCGCCATTGCGGTGCTGCTGGCACTGCTCGCTGCCGGGGCGTTGGCCTGGCTCCAGACGTCTCAGGGCTGAGTCATGAAACGTTTCACCGGAACCCTCCTTGCCGCCGCCGCGACAGCCCTCACCCTGCCACCCGCCGCAGCCCGGGCCCAGGACACGCCGCCGCAGCTGATCGAGGCGGCGGAAACCGCCCACGCCCTCTGCGCCAGCCGCGGCGGCGAGGCCAACATCCTGCCCGGCTACCGCACCGAAGCCGACCTCAACGGCGACGGATGGATTTCATTACCGACCTGAAAAAGATGGAATGCGTCGGAGCCTGGGGGGCCTTCTGCCACACCACCGGCTGTCCCGTCACGCTCTGGCTCTCCGCGCCCGGGGATGCCTACACCCGCTTCGACCTCGGCGATCTGCGCGGCTTCGCGATCAGCCGACCGGGCTCCGGCCTGCCGGTTCTGACCGCCACCTACGACGAGGCACTCTGTCTGACCGACGGGGTTGAAGCCACCGCCTGCAGCCGCGACTGGGTGTTCGACACCAACACCCCGGAGATACCCGACTACACGCTCTCCACCGCCGCCGCGCCCGCGCCGCGCAGCACCGGATCCGATCCGGCCGAGGCGGAGGAGACGCGCCCGGAACCGCAGCCCGCCGGCTGGACCCTGCGCGAGGTTCCCGGGGCCAGCCCGCTCGCGCTCGGCTCCGGCACCGGCATCATCGCCAGCCTCAGCGCCTTCTGCCTGCAGTCCGAACCCTTCATGGCGGTCAGGTTCACCACCGCGCCGCCACCGGGCACCGTGACCCTCGAGTTCACCTTCTCCTCCGGCCGGCTGGCGCTTGCCGCCACCCATGAGCCGAGCGCCGGCGGCGCCTTCGTCATGGATCTCACCGAAAAGCCCCTCGCAGCCGCCCTCGCCGGGCGCGACAGCAGCGCCGAGGTTTCCGTCGACGGAACGCCCCAGGGCACGCTCTCGCTGCGTGGCTCAACCAAGGCCCTGCGCACCGCCCTTGCCGACTGCGCCAGCTTCTGATCCTCCGGCACCGGCCTCAGACCCAGCTGCGCAGTCCCTGCCGGATCCGGCCGAGATCCGGACCGGCGCCGGCCAGCACCGCCACGGCCATCGCCACCCAGGAGACGCCCCAAATCCACCACAGCCGCGTCTGGTCGCCGCCGGCGAACATGCCCCAGGCGACGGCACTGGTATTGACCGAGGCGTGCATCAGCATCGGCAGGAGCAGACTGCGACCGGTCCGCTGGTACACCCAGCAGACCACCACCGAAAAACTCATCACCGCCAGCCCCCAGGGCAGCAGGCTCGCGGCGGTGAACTCCACACCAATGAGCGGCAGGTGCCAGACCACATGGATCAGCCCGACACAGAGCGCCGCCCGGATCGCCGGACCCCTCGTCAGCAGCCGCGCCAGCGCCACACCGCGCCAGCCGGGTTCCTCGCCAAGGCCGACAAACAGCAGGATGAAGACAAACCGCCCGGCCAGGTCACCGGCGCCGGGAAGCGTGAACCCAGGTACCGGCTCCGCCCCGGCCAGAAGATTGACCGCCGCCGCCAGCGAAGTCACCGCAACCGGCAGCAGCACGACCACCGCATACCAGCCCCAGCCGACCCGCCAGCGGATCATTCCGCGCAGCAGATCGCGCAGCGCCGGCCAACCGCCCCAGAGCGGCAGGACGATCAGCGCCGCCAACAGCGGTCCCAGCGGCAGGATCGGCGTCCCGAACGCCTGCGGATCGAACTTCATCCAGACCCACGGCCACCAGGACAGCGCGCAGGCCAGCACCGCGAACACCGCGACCGGATGCCGTCGCACCGTCGTCGTCATGCGGTTTCCCTCCGTCACCGCTCAGGCCCCCGACGCGCTGAGCGGGCGCGGCTGGCGCCGCAGTGCGCGGATCAGCCACAGATCAAGCAGCAGCAGCCCGCAAATCGTCAACACCCCGTTCTCCCCCCCGATGTAATCCAGCACCAGCGGCGAGCCTGCGACGGTGACCGCTTCGGCAACATGCAGCGCCGTATTGACCGCTCCATGCGCCACCGCCACCGGCCAGACACTGCCCGTGCGCAGCCGCAGCCAGCCGTAGAAAACACCGGCAAGCGTCAGCGCCAGCAGAAACATCGGCACCTGGATCCACGGATTGGCCGAACCGTGATAGTATCCGGTGCCGAGGATAAGCGGCAGATGCCAGAGCCCGTGAACGAACCCGACCGCAAGCATCGCCGCTACCGGCCGCACGTCGCCAAACCGCGGCAGCAGATAGCCGCGCCAGCCGATCTCCTCGAGCAGCGCAAGACCCGTCGTCACGACCAGCCCCGCCGACGTGCTGACCGCCAGCCTGACCCACGGCACCGGGGCGTCCAGCGACGCCGGCTCCGTCAGCCCCAGCGCCACCATCACCGCCACCCCGCCGAGAATGATCGCCGCCGGGGCCAGCACCGCCAGCGGCATGCCCGAAAGTCCCGCCCGGGTCAGCCCCAGCCCCGCCAGCGCCCCGCGAACGCCGCCAGGCTCCGGCGCGAACAAAGCCAGCATGGCGACCGTCGCCAGGGCCGGTGTCAGCATCGTCAGGATCAGCACCGCTTCGCCGATCACTGGCACCGCGGCAAGACACAGCGCCGAAAGCGCGAGCGCCAGCCCACAGAAGATCGCCGCCCGCCTGGACACGTCCACTGCTCCCAAAGAGGGTCGGCACCGGGCGGTGGAAAATTCCCACGCCGGTGCAACGGCCAACCATAGCACGTTTTGCCCTTCCGTTCCATCGCGGCAGAGGCACCGCGCCAGACCCCTGCCTGGGTATTTTCGTGGCCGGTGAAACTCTTTCCCACCCCGGTGCGTGACTTAACTACCGCCAGCGAAAAGGTTTCGCTGCACCAAGGGAGAGACCCGATGAACCGCATTGCCACACTCGCCACCGCCGCCCTGTCACTTTTCGCCTCCACCGCTTTCGCCGCAAACCCGATGGTCGGCGGCGCACCGATGTATGAAAACAGGACCATCGTCGAAAACGCGGTCAATTCCGCCGACCATACCACCCTGGTCGCCGCCGTTCAGGCCGCCGGTCTCGTCGACACCCTCTCCGGACCCGGTCCGTTCACGGTATTCGCACCGGTCAACGCCGCCTTCGACGCCCTGCCCGCCGGCACGGTCGAAACCCTGCTGATGCCGGAAAACGGCGACATGCTGACGAAAATCCTGACCTCGCATGTCGTCGCAGGTGACTGGTCCTCCGCCGACATCGTGGCCGCCGCCCGCGCCTCGAAAGACGGCTTCTACCACTTCAACGCCGTCTCCGGCGACGCCCTCTCCGCCCAGGTACGCGGCGACAACGTCTACATCTTCGACGAAAGCGGAAATGCCAGCCTGGTCACCATCGCCGATGTCAGGCAGTCGAACGGCGTGATCCATGTAATAAACACGGTTCTGCTCCCGAAATAACAGTGACAGCCGATGTCGCGTGGCGTGCCGTTCCGGTCCGGATCTGGATCGGGGCGGCACAGGTCCCGACACAACCCGAAAGGTCACCGCCATGAAACGCCGCATGTTCCTGCAAATGTCCGCCGCCCTTCCCTTCGCCGGAAGCGCCTTTGCCGCATCGCCCGAAACCTTCGAGGTCACCCGGACCGAAGCCGAATGGCGGGCGATGCTCACCGATGCCGAATACCGGGTGATGCGCGGGGAAGGAACCGAGCGCGCAGGCTCCAGCCCGCTCAACCATGAAAAGCGCGCAGGCACCTTCATCTGCCGTGGCTGCGAACTGCCGCTCTATTCCTCCGAGACCAAATACGACAGCGGCACCGGCTGGCCGAGTTTTTTCCGCAGCCTGCCGGATGCGGTCGCCACCAAGCCGGACAACAGCTTCTTTTCCACCCGCACCGAAGTCCACTGCCGCCGCTGCGGCAGCCACCTCGGCCACATTTTCGACGACGGGCCAAGGCCGACCGGCAAGCGCCACTGCCTGAACGGCGTCAGCCTGATCTTCGTTCCGGCCTGAAACCCGGCCGCAGGGTTCGGTGTTGTTGCACCGGCGGACCGTCGTCTATGATCGCGCCCATGAACCGCACCGAATTTAACGCCTTCTGCGCCTCCCTTCCCGCCACCACCCATGTGCAGCAATGGGGCGACGCCGATGTCTGGAAGGTCGGTGGCAAGGTGTTCGCCATCTGCGGCTGGAACGACGGCAGGGACGCCTTCACCTTCAAGGTGTCCGAGATCGCCTTCGAAGTGCTCTCGGACATGCCTGGCATCCGCCCCGCACCCTATCTCGCCTCCCGAGGCATGAAATGGCTCCAGCACTACGCGCCGCCCGGCCTGGACGACGCAGAACTCAAACGCCACGTCACGCTGTCCTACCGGATGATCGCCGCCGCGCTGCCCCGCCGGAAACGTGACGAACTTGGCCTGAACGACCTCGGCAACCTGGATGGTCCGTAGCGCCGCGATCCTTTCACTGCTGCTGCTGGCCCTGCCCGCCTCCGCGCAGGAGGTCTGCCGCCCCGGCACCCTTGGCACCGCCAACTGCTCCGTCACCGGCTTCCGCCCCCTGCCCCGTCCCCCCTGGGATACGCTCCGAAGCCTCGAGAAACTGCAAGCCCAACAGCCCGACACCGCCCCCGACATCATCCCCGCCCGTGAGGTCAACAGCCTCGGCAAGGTGCTGATCGACCCGCCCGGCGGCATCGGCAACGGCTTTTGCCGCACCAACACCCTCGGCAGCCTGCGCTGCCGCTGAACCGCTGCCGTCCCGGGGGGGGCGAATCACCCTGCTCCGTCGCCGCGTCCGCGATGCTTGCCTCGCCCGGAACGCCGCGCCTGATCAGGCGTGTGGCACCTCCGGACCCGCAGCTTTCCATCACCGGCAGCCGGTGTTGCCACACGCCTGACGATCATCATGGTCGGTCGCCGGGCTCTTGACCGGAGATCCCCTCCACGCGGCGAATCTGCCAATAGACTTGCAAAACTTCACAAAATACCCTCCACACCTACAACCTGTGATAGAATAAATCGCGGAAGATTCCCGCAATTCCCGGAAGGAACTTCCAGTCTCGACATCACATGCAATAAATCTTGACACAGTTTTCTTGATCACACTAAGAATACTAAACGTTGGGGCTATTTTATCAGTCTGACAGATTTATTTTACTCGGTCTTTCGCCGGAATTTATCGTGCTGACCTTGGTTTGCGGCAGATCGCCTGCATCTCTTTTTGAAAGGATTGTGTTGTGACGGAAATTTTCCTGAGCAGAAACGGCCAGAGCGGCCACTACTCCACCTCCCAGGATCTCGCGGATGAATTCGGCGTCGACCTGCTGCCCAATCTGGGCGCGACGCTGTTGCTCACGGTCCATGGTCTGGAAATCGATGCCGACGGCTGGAACAACTGGAAGAACGTCCGCGTCACCGGGGATGACGGCCTGACACCGCTGGTTCTGCGGAATTTTGTGCATGTCGACGTCGACTACGGCGCCGCGACCACCGGCATCGACCTGAGTGTCGAAAATGCCAAGCGCGGCAACATCCTGATGGGAAGCGGCGACGATACCCTGTCACTTACGCTCGCGACAAACAATTCCGGCTGGTCGAACCTGTTCGAAATCGACATGGGCGCGGGCAACGACAACGTCACCATTGCACAGGGTGTCGCCCAGACAATCGGCATGGGGGCCACCACCGCCGCGACCGTCATCGACGGGCGTTTCACCACCGTTGAGGCCAGTCTCGGCGATGGCGACGATTTCTATGCGAACGGCACTCAGGCAACCGATATCGTCTCCGACGGCGCCGGCAATGACGTGATCCGCACCGGCAGCGGCGATGACCTGCTTGTTCTCAACGACAGCAACGAATTCGGCAATAACGGCAAGCATTGGGACAACATTCTCGATCTCGGCGCTGGTCATGACGTGATCGATGCCACCGGAGCGGTCGAAGGCGTCACGATCAACGACCTGATCTTCCTCAAAGCCAACGCAGAAGAGTTTCTCGGCTCCGCCTGGGACGACACCGTCAAGGCCTTCCGGGTCAGCCACGACGTGACGTTCTACGGCTACGGCGGCAACGACACCTTCAGCGCCGGTTCGGGCAACGACTATGCCAACGGCGGCGAGGGCAACGACACCCTGACCGGCGGCGCGGGCCTGAACACGCTCATCGGCGGCAACGGCAACGACACTTTCCACAATGTCGATGACAACGACGTGGTCCAGGGGGGTGCCGGAACCGATCTGGTCCGCTGGTTCAACAGCCTCTCGATCAGCGACTTCCACATGGACTCCAACAGCATCGAGCGCGCGATCACAGGCAGCGGAACCTACAAACTGCGCGCGATCTATTCCGCTACTGCCGTCGACATCATTTCCTACGGCACCACGACCGCCCAGGGCAGCAAGTACAACGACAGCATGAAGGGCCTGACCAACAGCACCAACGACTTCAACGGTCGCGACGGAAACGACACGCTGATCGGATGGAACAATTCGGACAAACTCAGCGGCGGCAGCGGCGACGATACGCTTCAGGGCGGTGCCGGCGACGATATCATCGCCGACGGCGACGGCGCCGACAGGATCCAGGCCGGCGCCGGCAACGACACGATCAACCTCAACGACAACGACAATCTGATTCTCGACGGCGGATCCGGGTTTGACTTCGTCAACGCGACCTGGGCGAAGGAAGGCGTCGAAATCGACCTCGCGGCCAGCAATCTCGAACAGGCACGGGGCAGCAGCTTCGACGACGTGCTCGACGCCTCGGCCCTGACCGGCGACGTGGAACTCCAGGGCCGCAACGGCGACGACGTTCTTATCGGTGGCACGGCCGACGACAACCTGCAGGGCGGCGCCGGCAACGACACCCTCGACGGCGGCGACGGAGACGATTCCATCGTCGATACCGATGGCGACAACACCCTGACCGGCGGCAATGGCGCCGACCTGTTCCGTGTCCATGCCAATGGCGACGGGACGACCACGATCACCGATCTGAACTTCTCCGAAGGCGATGTGATCAGTTCCTATGGCCTTTACGGCACCGGCGGTTTCAGAACCTACGGTTCGCTGTCCGACTTCCTGATCGCCAATGCCGCCAACGGCTACGCGATGCAGGGCACCAACGACGGGTTTATCGTCAAGTACAGCCCGGACTACAGCCTCAACGTCCGCCTCGAAGCGCCAGCCGGACTGAACGTCGTCGATGCCGCGGTACAGTCCGGCTTTGTCAGCACCGGTCCCGCCGATCTGGTGCTCGGAACCGCCGGGGCGGACACCGTCACCACGACGCATGGCAGCGACTGGTTCTTCGGCGCCGGCGGCAACGACAACTTCAACGGCTATCAGAACGGCGATGTTCTGCTCGGTCAGCAGGGCAACGACACGCTCAGCGGCGGCGGCGGCGGCAGCACCGGTCTCGACATCCTCATCGGCGGTGACGGTGCGGATCTGCTCAAGTCCGGCCAGAGCGAAGCGCTGATGCTGGGAGGGGCCGGCAGCGACCGGTTCGATTTCACCGAACTCAATCCCGGCCGCACCAGCCACGTCCTCGACTTCGAGGACGGCGTGGACAGTCTGCGGGTCCGCTACGACAACGGCTCGAACTGGGGCTACGCAACCATCACCTCGGACGCGGCGGCACTTGCCTTCGCCAACAGCCAGGGCGGCATTGATTACGACGCCATAACCAACGGCTTCCGCCTTTCGGTCGACTGTGTGCGCTTCGACGGAGAGTTCATTTTCGACACCACCATCGACGTGCTGTTCTCGGCCTGAGACGGCGGAACCGGCGATGGCGGCGCTGCCGCTCCGGGTCCTGCCGGCAACCGCCAAAAAGAAATACGGCAGGTGCAACCTGCACCTGCCGTGTCACGTTTCGCCCGGCAATCCGCCGGAACCGTCGGATCAGTTCTGAACGATCTCGATCCGGCCGTCGGTATAGGGCTGATACCCCGGATTCGCGGCAAGATAGTCGGCCAGAACCTGTTCCAGCCCGGGCCCGTAATCGTAGGCGTTCTTCGCATCGACAAACGCCGTGTAGCCGTCGCCACCGGCGCGCATGAAGTTGTTTGAGGCGACCGAGTAAACCTTCTCCGGATCGATCGGCACCCAGGCGCCGTTCTCCTCGACCAGAACCTCCTGAACCCGGCCCTCATTGGCTGGCATCGACGGGTCCCAGGTCATTTTCAGCCCGGCAACCTGCGGAAACCGCCCGCCACCGTCCTCGACCTGGCTGACGCCGTTTTCCAGCGCCGCGATCACCTGTGCACCGGTGATGTTGAAGGTTGAGAGCGTGTTCTGGAACGGCAGTACCGCCAGCACCTCGCCCATCGTCACCTCGCCGGCGTCGATCGACGCCCGCAGCCCGCCGCCATTCTGAATCGCGATCGTCACCCCCTGCCCCTTCGTCCGGTCGAGGATGGCATCGGCAACGAGATTGCCCATTGAACACTCACCCGCCCGGCAGTTTTCCCGGCTGCCGTCGACAGCATCGGCGACTTCCGCCACCTTCTGCGACTTGAGCGCCTCGATCGGGCCGGCCAGTTCGACGATCCGGGCGGCAATATCCGGATCCGGCGTGACGCTGGCATCGAGTACCATCAGGTCGCCCGAAGCATCCACCACCCCGCCGGCATCGTCGAACTCAAGCACCGCATGGCCGAGGTATTTGGAGTAGGCCCCGGCCGACACCACCGGAGTCACGTAACCCTCCGGCCCGTCCACCATCAGCGGATAGGGATAGAGCGCCCCCTCGACCCAGTTGGAAAAGACGGTGTTGGAATGGCCGCCGACCACCAGATCGAGCCCGGCGACATTCTCGGCAATGCGGATGTCCTCGTTCGCGCCGACATGGGTCAGCGCGATGATGTGGTCGATCCCCTGGGCTTCGAGGTCCGCCACCGCACCGGTCAGATACTCGACCGGATCGGAAAAGGTCACCGTATCGCCGGAAGAGGAGATTTCCGCCGTATCCGGCGTGATCGCGCCGAGGATGCCGATTTTCACCCCGTTCACCTCGAGGATCACCGGGTCCATGTCCAGGGGGCCGAGGTCCGGATTGGCTGACGCATCGGTATTGCCAAAAATCACCGGAAAGTCTGCCAAATTGATGAAATTGACCGCAGCCTCGGGGCCAAGGTCGAATTCGTGGTTGCCCAGCACCATCGCGTCCATGCCGATGTCGTTGAGAAACTCCGCTTCGGCCGCACCCTTGTAGGTGGAAAAGAACAGCGACCCCTGGAACTGGTCGCCGGCACTGACCAGCAGCACCGCATCGCCGGCGGCCTCCGCCTCGGCCCGCAGCTGGTCGACCGCGGTTTTCAGCCGCGCGTATCCGCCGAAGCACGCGCCTTCCGCCTCATCCTCCGCCGAACAGGTCGAATCGTACTTGTTGATCGATTCCACCCGGCTGTGGAAATCGTTGATGTGCAGCACGTGCAGGGTGAAGGCCTGCGCGCCCCCCGCCCCGCACAGCAAAGCCGCACTCGCCAGCAAAGTCCTGTGAAGTCCCATGAAATACCCCCTGAGCCTGGTCCCGGAATTCGGTCCAACATTATCTCAGAATGCCAGGGCATGTCCGCCCGCGCAAGAACTGCTTTGCCCGCGTCCCGCGAAGATCGCGTCACGGGAATGTTGCAAAAAGTGATCCGTGACCGGCCCGTTGCCGTGCAACACTGCCGCATCCCCCCAAACCGCCGGAGCGGCCCATGCGATCCCACATCCCCCTGAGTGCTGCCCTGCTGCTGGCGGTCGCGCCGCAGGTTTCCGCCCAGGGCGCCTTCGCCGCCTTCGACCGCGCCAGCGAACCGGTCCTGAACGACCCGCACGACCTTGCCATCGGTCCCGACGGCCGCCTCTACGTCGCCGACAAGTTCGGCAGCCGGATCGCGGTGCTGAACGCCGAAACACTCGACCTCGAAGAAACGTTTGGCGACGGGCAGCTGCTGGGCGCCCACGACATTTCCTTCGACCCCGCCGGCAGGGCGCATGTCGCGGTCACCGGCCTCAGCGGCATCGTGATCTACGACTTCCCCGACGGCAAAGCGGTGCTGGCGCAAAGCTATGGCGGCTTTCCCCGCACCGAAGGCGTTCTGGCCCATTCCAACGGCCGGATCTACGTCATGGCCAGCGGCACCGGCCAGCTTGCCATGGTCGAGGATGACGCGATAACCGGCGCCGTTGCCGGCATGCCAGGAGCCCATGACGTGGCCGAGGCTCCGGACGGCACAATCTGGGTCGCCGACACCTCCGGCCGCCGCCTGCAGCAGTTCAGCCCGGACCTCGAACACCTCAGGACCCTCACAGGCCCGCAATACGGCTTCCTTGGCCCGCGTTATCTCGATGTCGACGCCTTCGGCCGGCTGGTCGTCGCCGACCAGGACGCGCACCGCATCCTGCTGATCGACCCGGAAGGCGATGCGGTGCTCGGCATCCTCGGCACCGGCTCCCCCGGCCTCGGCCCGAACCGGTTCGACGATCCCGAAGGCGTCGCCATCGACGGCTCCAGCTACTATTTCTCCGACAGCGACAACAACCGCGTGGTCAAATACCTCGTGGTGGTGAACTGATCCCGCCCGCCGCGCACCTCACCCCAGACCCGCCGCCAGCGCCACATCCTCCGCGCTGAGAGGCTCCAGGATCCCGTCCACCGCCGGATCCGCAAACAGCGCCGCATCCTCCGGCCGCCGCGCCGCGACGTCACACAGCTCCGGCCTCTCCCGCAGCGCCACCGCCGCCCGGGGAAACCGCAGATCGAGAATGCACCAGCGCACCAGCACGTCGGGCGGCACGTCGAGCTGCCCCAGAAATGCATAGCCTAGCCGGAACGAATAGACATTCACCAGCCGCTTGATCGCCCGCGGATTGGCCTCGAGCAGGTCGGCATAGTCGAGCAGCCGGTGCCGGATCTGCACCTGCACCTTCGCATCCATCAGCTTCTCGAACCCGGCCCGCGCCACCGCCCGGCCGTCAGGCCGGTCCCGCGCCGCCCGCACCGCCCGCGCGATTTCCTCCGGTCCCGCCGCCGCCGCAACCGCGGCCAGCGCCTCCGCCCCCGCGTCCGTCTGCGGGTCCTGCTCCCCGGCCCCGACCAGCAGCTGCAGATACCGCTCCCGGTTTGCCCCGGACAGTTCCGGCAGCCCGACCGAAAGCTGGAAGATCTTGTTGAGAAACCGGTGCCCGAGCGGCTGCCCCGGCCGCGACAGACTGGCGGAAAACGCCGCATACTGCTGTTCGTAGGCCGAAACGATCCACTCGCCGTCCGCCGCCACCACATAGAGCACCGGCACCTCGGAATAGACCGTCTGCAACGCCTGCAGGACCTCGACCACGTATTTCGCATCGCACCGGTCGAGGTCGTCGATGAACACCGCCACCGGCCGCTTGATCTCCCGCACCATCTGCGCATACCGCGCCCGCAGCGGCCGCAGCGGATCGAGGTCCATCTCCAGCATCGCCTCCGCCGTGCGTTTCGATCGGGCGGTAAAGGTGGTGACAAACCCCACCAGCGCCAGCGCCGCGGTCAGAAACGGCGACAGGGTGAGCAGACTGGCGAACGGCCCACCTTCGCCGCCGCCCGAAACCGCCAGACCGCCCAGGACCACCGTCGCCACCACCAGGCCGCCGATGATCCACGGCCGCCATCCGGTCAGAAACCGCCAGCGCGCATCCCACCATTTCAGCCGCCGCCCCTCCCAGGGGTCGGACTGCGCCACCGCGTCGGTCAGCAGCACGTTGAGCAGCGACCACCACGCCGCCCCCTGCCCCTGCATCCGCCAGGCATTGAACTCCGCCACCACCCAGCCCCGGTGCCCCGCGCCATGCCGCTGCGGGTTCGGCGTCTGGCTTTCGTCCGCGGTCAGCACGTCGCGCAGGAACCGCAGAACCGACGACTTGCCCGACCCCCATTCCCCGGCCAGATGGACGATGAACGGCCAGTTGTTGGTCCGGTGGTCCGCCCAGACATGCCGCACGTTCTCGGCAATTGCCCGCGCGACCGACTCCCGGTCCAGCGCATCCGCCGCGATCCCCTCTACCGGCCGGTCCGCATGGAAATACGCCTGTTCATGCCGCCGCGCCGCGGTCTGCAGCGTGACGAGCAGATCGCGGTCGTATTCCCCGTCCCAGTCCAACCCCAGCGCCGCCATTGCCGCCCCGACCGCGGACTGCAGCTGCGGCCCGGCGATCCCGTCCGCGGCAACGCTGCCCTTCGGCTCCGGCAGATCGCTCACCGCCTGCTGGATTGCCGCAATCAGCTCCGGCCCACTCAACGGCTCCGGGTCCAGCCCCTTCTCGGCAAGTTCCGCCCCGACGCCCCGCCGCAGCGCCGAAGCTGCGTCCTCAAACGCCTCCCGCGAGGCGCCATCGGCCAGGCTCACCGTCACCGATGCCATGCCGATGTCCCGGTGATGCAGGGCGAGCACCTCGCCGGTCAGTGCCGCCGCATCGGTCGGCGTCAGCCCGCCCGATCCGGTGCCCATCAGCGGCATCCACCAGCTTGCCCCCGGCCCCAGCGCCCGGTCACGCAGGGTACCGTCCCGCACAAGCTCCGCGATCGCCCGGTCGAGGTTCGGCTTCAGAAGCTCCGCCCCGCCTCCAAGCCCGACCGTCACCACGAAGACGACAATCGCCGCCTCCTGCGGCGCAATCCAGTAGCCGTTCCGCAGCAGGCCCGCGTCCGGCGCACGGTCCCAGCCCCCGAGGTCACGCCGCACCGAGGACAGCAGCGGCCCCGCGCCCCCCTGCGCATCGGTCGAGACAAAAACGACACTGTGCCCCTGCGGCGAAAGCCCTGCCGTCAGCCCAAGGAAATACGGCCCGTCCCGCGTCGGCACGATCACTTCGAACGGCCGCTGATCCGTCCCGCCCTTCAGAATTTCCTCGAAGTCCAACCCCGCGAAACTCTCGAACTCCGGGCCGGCGTCTCTGAACCCCGCTTCTTCGCCGACGCTCTCGCCGTAACTGTCGCCCGTCCTGTCATCCCGTGCCGGTGCCACCTGTCCCCCCGGTCGCTGGTTCCGCGTATGCACAGTCTAGCACGAACCGGCCGCACCGCGCAGGCAATTCCCGTCTCGACGCGCCGGAACGGCTCTGCCAGGCTGCATGCGAAACAGGAGCCTCCCATGCCCGCAGCAAGAACCCGCCCGTTCGTCCAGTGCGACGTCTTCACCGCCACCCCGACCAAAGGCAACGGCCTCGCGGTCGTGCTCGACGGCACCGGGCTGACGGATGACCAGATGCAGGGCTTCGCCGCCTGGACCAACCTCGCGGAAACCACCTTCCTGCTGCAGCCCGAAGATCCCGCCGCCGACTACCGCCTGCGCATCTTCACCCCCACGCGCGAAATGCCCTTCGCCGGTCACCCCACGCTCGGAAGCTGCGCCGCCTGGCTGCACAGCGGACATGCGCCGAAGACCCCGGGAAAGGTCATCCAGCAATGCGGCGTCGGCCTCGTGGAAATCGACCAGACCGGTGCAACGCCTGCCTTCGCCGCTCCGCCGACCCGGATCGAGCCGATGCCCGACGACCTCAAATCCAGGCTGACGACGGTTCTCGACCTCAATCCCGGCGATGTATCCGGCGCCGCGCTTCTCAACAACGGTCCCGCGTGGCAGGTTCTGGAACTGACCTCCGCCGAGGCGGTTCTGGCGGTCGAGTCCGCCTCCGTCCGCTGGCCCGAATACCGGCCGATCGGCCTGATCGGCGCCCATGCGCCCGGAACCGGCCCGGACTACGAGGTCAGAATGCTCGCCCCCTCGAGCGGCATGAGCGAGGATCCGATCACCGGTTCGCTCAACGCAGCACTTGCCCACTGGCTGCACGGCCAGGGCCGGCTGACCGGCGCCCTGCTGATCCACCAGGGCACCAGGATCGGCCGCGCCGGCCGGGTTCACATGTCCGTCGACCGGAACAGAATCCTGATCGGCGGACAGACCCATATTCTGATCGACGGCAGCGTTACCCTCTGAACCACCTCGCCGGGTTGCGCCGCACCACCCGACCCGGCCTGCCATCCGATCCCGCCCCAGCCCGTTAACCTTTGCCCCCGGACCGGAAATCGTAGGTATCATCCGGGTATCGATCGGGTATCGGTCGGGTATCCGATCGCCGCATGGTTAACGGGCCCGCCAAACTCCCGTTTGACCGCCCGGCGAACCTCAGCCTAGAGTGACGCATTCCGCGCTCAGGCAATCCCAGGATCATCATGAACCAGCCGCTGTCCAACTCGCAGATCCGCGCCACCGAAGCGCTGCTGCATCCCTATGCCAACCCCGTCACGATCCGCGACGCCGGGGTGCAGATCATCGAGCGGGGCGAGGGCATCCACGTCTACGACGACGCCGGCAGACCCTATATCGAGGCGATGTCGGGCCTCTGGTGCGCGGGCCTCGGTTTCGGCAATGCCGAACTGGTGGAGGCGGCGCGTGAACAGATGGGCAAACTGCCCTATTACCATCTCTTTGGCGGCAAGAGCCATGAACCGGCGACAGAACTGGCTGAAAAGATTAAGGAAATAGCACCCGGCCAAATGGCGCGGGTGTTCTACCAGTCCAGCGGATCCGAAGCGAACGAAACCCAGGTCAAACTCGCCTGGTATTACAACAACGCCCTCGGACGGCCGGAAAAGAAGAAGATCATCAGCCGCCAGCGCGGCTATCACGGCGTCACCATCGTTTCCGCCTCGATGACCGGCCTGCCCTACAACCACCGGGATTTCGACCTGCCCGTAGACCGGATCCTGCACACGTCCACGCCGCATTTCTGGAAGGGGGCAAGGCCAGGCGAAAGCGAAGCCGAATTCACCGCCCGGATCGCCCAGGACCTTGAGGATCTGATCCTCGCCGAGGGCCCGGATACCGTCGCCGCCTTCATCGCCGAACCGGTGATGGGCGCCGGCGGCTGCGTGGTGCCACCTGCGGGATATTTTGAAGCAATATCAGATATTTGCACCAGACACGACATTCTGATGATCGCCGATGAGGTGATCTGCGGCTTCGGGCGCACCGGCGAATGGTTCGGCTCGCAGAGCCTCAACTGGACCCCCACCTCGCTGTCGATGGCCAAACAGCTCACCTCCGGCTACTTCCCGCTCTCCGCCGTCGCCATCAATCGCGACATGGCCGAGGCTATCGAAGGCAACGCCGGCAAGATTGGCACCTTCGGACACGGCTTCACCTACGGCGGCCACCCTGTCGGTTGCGCGGTCGGCGTCAAGGCGCTGGAAATCTACCACCGCCTCGACATCACCGCCCATGTCAAATCCATCGCCCCGCATTTCGCCGCCCATCTCGACCGGCTGTCCGGTCACCCGCTTGTCGGGGAAACCCGACACATCGGCGCGGTCGGCACCTTCGAACTGGCCCCAGGCAAATCCCCGGGCGGTTTCGCCACCCCCGGCAAGGTCGGCGCACAGATGTGCGCCGAACTGACCAGACGCGGCGTCATATGCCGCAACATCGTTGATTCCCTGATCTTCTGCCCGCCAATGATCATAACCCGCGAGGAAATCGACGAAATGTTTGCCCCGGTCGAGGACGCCCTCAACGCGACGATGGCCTGGGCGAAGGCCGAAGGCCACCTTGGCTGACCGGCAGAATTCCACCGGATCCACCGGCAGGCTCGAATGGATCCGCGCCCATTTCACCGGAAAGTTCTGGTTTCGGGTCAGCCTGTTCGGCATTGGCGCCCTCGCCAGCGTGCTGCTGGCGAACCAGGCTTCGTTTCTGGTGCCTGAATGGTTCGTCGGCCGCATCGCCGAGGGCACCGCAAAGGGGGTTCTGACGATCATCGCCTCCAGCATGCTGGTCGTGACCACCTTCTCGCTCGGCTCGCTTGTCAGTGCCCTTGCCGCCGCGGCACAGATGGCCACGCCCCGCGCGGCACGGGTGCTGATTGACGACGCGGTGTCGCAAAACGTGGTCTCGACCTTCCTCGGTGCCTTCGTGTTCAGCATGGTCGGCATTTTTGCAATCAGCTTCGGGTATTACGATCCGGAGGGCGAGGCCGTGCTGCTGGTCGCCGCGGCGACCGTCGTCGCCCTGGTGATCCTCACCCTGTTCGGCTGGCTGGACTATCTCGCCAACATGGTCCGCCTCGGGGAGACCATCGCCAAGATCGAAAACCGGGCGCGGCCGGTGATCCGGCAAAACGCCGCCACCCCCTGGATGGGCGGGGTGGCGCTGACCCCCGGAGATGCCCGCGGCAAGCCGCTCTGCGCCGGATCGACCGGCTACGTGCGACACGTCGACATCCGGAAACTCGAAACACTGGCGGCCGAGGCCGGGAGCCGCATCGCCGTCCTCGGTCGGCCGGGCGATCCCGCCGATCCGGCCACGCCGCTGGTGCTCGTCGGCTGGACCCCAAATGAGGACGAAACGGAGGCGATACTCAATGCCTTCACCATAGACCCGGAACGGTCCCTCGACCAGGATCCGCGTTTCTGCCTCAAAGTCCTGACCGAAATCGGCCAGCGGGCGCTCTCGCCCGGCGTCAACGATCCAGGCACCGCCATCGCCGTGATCGTCCGGCAGCAGCGCCTGCTCACAGAATGGATCGACAGCACGCCGGAACTCCCCGCCGGCAGCGTCAGCTGCCCGCATGTCGCCGTCGCCCCGCTCTCTCCTGACGAACTGCTGGAAATTGCCCTCGCCCCCATCGCCCGCGACGGCCGTGCGCAGATCGGCGTCATGCTGCGGCTGAATCTGGCCCTGACCAGCCTTGCCCGCCTCGGCGACACCGACATGGCCCGCGCCGCCCGCCATCTGCGGGAGAAGGCGGTGAAAAGCGCACTCGACTCCCTCGACTGGGCCGACGACCGTCAACAGCTTGAGCGGGCAGACGAAACCAGCCGTACACCCCCCTTGTGACACCCGGTCCCTTCCGGCATACTTCCGCTCTCAGGCCGCCACCATTCCGAAGCGGCGCCACATCCGGACTTTCCCCATGAATCCAATGCGCGGCATCGGCCTGAAGATCCTTTCGGTAAGCGTTTTTACCCTGATGGCGATCTGTATCAAGCTTGCCGCACCGCATGTTCCGGTGGGCGAAAGCGTGTTCTTCCGCTCGTTTTTCGCCATCCCTGTCATCCTCATCTGGCTGGTGTGGCAGCACGACCTGGCACACGGACTCGACACGAAAAACCCGATGGGCCATTGCTGGCGCGGCCTCGTCGGCACGTCGGCGATGATGCTCGGCTTTACCTCCCTCGGCCTGCTGCCGCTTCCCGAAGCAACCGCGCTCGGCTATACCGCACCGCTGCTGACGGTGATATTCGCAGCAATGTTTCTCGGTGAGGAGGTGCGGATATTCCGCCTCACCGCCGTCTTTGTCGGCCTGATCGGGGTCGCCATCGTGCTCTCACCCCGGATCACGGTGCTCGACCTCAACAGCGCCAGCAAATTTCAGACGATCGGCGCGATGGCGGCCCTCATGGCGGCGGTTTTCGCCGCGCTCGGTCAGGTCTTCATCCGCAAGCTGGTACAGACCGAGACCACGCCGGCCATCGTATTCTACTTCTCCGTCACCGCCTCTGCGATCGCCCTGATGACCCTGCCGTTCGGCTGGGTCGTGCCGAACCTCTACGAAACGGCGCTGCTGGTCGGCGCCGGCCTTCTCGGCGGGATCGGTCAAATCCTGCTCACCCAGAGCTACCGTTTTGCCCCGACCGGGGTGATCGCCCCGTTCGAATATGTCTCGATGGTGTTTGCGATTGCGTTCGGCTACCTGATCTTCAGCGAAATCCCGACCACCACCATGCTCGCCGGCGCCAGCCTGATCGTCGTCGCCGGCCTGTTCATCATCTGGCGCGAGCGCAAGCTTGGCCTCAAGCGCGGCGCGCGCCAGGCCATGACGCCGCAGGGATAGCAAGCCTGCCCGGGCCCTCGGGCAGGCTGCATCTTGACCGGACCCGGCGACTGGTCCAAACCGCGCCCATGCAGATCTACAAGATATTCCGCGCCGGCGAACTGGCCGCATTCGAAGCCAAGGGCCGCACCGCCGGTGCCCCGGTCGACGTGGCCGACGGCTACATCCATTTCTCGACCGCCGCGCAGGCGGCCGAAACCCTGCGCCGCCACTTCGCCGGCGAAACCGGGCTGTTCCTGCTGGCGGTGGATGCCGATGCGGCAGGCGACCGGCTGAAATGGGAACCCGCCCGCGGCGGCGATCTCTTTGCACATCTCTACCGCGATCTCGAACGCGGCGACATCCTCTGGACCCGGCCGATTGCCGACGGGCCGGACGGTCCCGTGCTGCCCGACGGCACCGTCTGATGCGGCTCGAAAGCCTCGGACTTGCGGCCCTGCACCGGCTCGATCCCGAAACCGCGCACGGCCTGTCGCTCAGGGCCCTGCGCGCCGGGCTCGCACCCGCGCCCGGACCGGTCACCTCGCCGCGGCTCGCCACCCGCGTCGCCGGGCTCGACCTGCCCAACCCGCTTGGTCTTGCCGCCGGCCTCGACAAGAACGCCACCGCGGTGGCACCCCTGCTGCGCTGCGGTTTCGGCTTCATCGAGGTCGGCGCGGCAACCCCCCGGCCGCAACCGGGCAACCCGCGACCGCGCCTGTTCCGCCTCACCGCCGATCAGGCCGCCATCAACCGTTTCGGATTCAACAACGACGGCGTCGACGTGATCGCCGCACGGCTCGCCAATCGTCCGGCCGCCGGAATCGTCGGCCTTAATCTCGGGGCCAACAAGGACAGCACCGACCGGGCGGGGGATTTCTGCACCGTGCTGGAAACCGCCGGCCCGTTCATCGATTTCGCCACCGTCAATGTCTCCTCGCCCAACACCGAAAAGCTGCGCGACCTGCAGGGGAAGGCGGCGTTGACCGAACTGCTCGCCGGCGTGATGCGCACCCGCGCCACCCTCGCCCGGCCGATCCCGGTCTTTCTGAAAATCGCACCTGACCTTGGGCAGTCCGAACTGGCCGACATCGTCGAGGCCGCGGCGGCCACCGGGATATCCGGCATCATCGCGACCAACACGACCCTCGCCCGCGACGGCCTTGCCGACCCGGCCCGTGCCGAGGCCGGCGGCCTCTCCGGCCAGCCGCTGTTCGAACGTTCCACGCGCATCGTCGCCCTCGTCCACCAGCTGTCGTCGGGACGAATTCCGCTGATCGGCGTGGGCGGCATCGGCACCGCCGATCAGGCCTACGCCAAGATCCGCGCCGGTGCATCGGCCCTGCAGATCTATACCGCACTAATTTTCGGCGGCATGGGCATGGTGCCCGCGATCCTGCGCGGGCTCGACGGGCACCTCGCCCGCGACGGCTTCGCAAATATTTCCGAGGCCGTCGGGGTCGACGCGGCGAAAATCGCCGCAACGGCCTGACAAAAAACCAAAACCCTTGCCTGTGCCTGCACATGTGACGATCATGCGGCAGACAGCGGGGAGGCCGGAATGAAAGAATCCACCGAATTCGAACCGATGGACGGCGAAACGTTCGAGGTGCGGGAGACCTCGCTGCGCGAAAAGCTGCTTGATGCCCAGTTCGACCATGCCGAGATCAAGACCGAGGCGCTGCTGATCCTGCTCAACGGACCCGACGGATCCGGCAAGGGCGAAGTGCTGATCCGCCTGCACGAATGGCTGGATTCCCGCACCGTCAGCACCCTGACCTACGACATCAACGACACCGACGAAAGCCGTCGCCCGGGGGGGTGGCGTTACTGGCGCGACCTGCCGCGCCGGGGCAGGATCGGTATCGTGCTCGGCTCATGGTACCATGAAATGATTTTGCTCCGGGCCACCGGCGAAATCGACCGCAGCACCTTCCTGACCGCGCTGGAGCGTTCCCACCGCGCCGAAGCGATGCTGGCGGCCGAAGGCGTGCGGGTACTGAAGATCTGGCTCGATCTCTCCTCCGACAAGGCCAGCGAACGGTTTCGCAACAAGCGCAGGGGACCTGGAAGTGCCCGACAACCGCTGGTGGTGGAATGGTCGGAGATCAATACGAAAAAGGAGCGCAAACGTCTGATCGAGGCGGCGCATGAGGTGATCGAAAGCACCGGCCCCGGTGATACGCCCTGGCACAGCGTTCCGGCCAGCGATCCGCGTGCCCGAGACCTGGAAGTGGGACGCCTGGTTCTGACGGCGCTGCAGTCCGCCGCGGCAGTCCGGACCAAACGTCGCGGCAAACCGCCTGCGGTGCCGCGGCGGATCACCCGCGGTCCGTCGGCCCTCGCCGCCCTTGACCTCAGCCAGAGTATCGACCGTGACACCTACAAGACCCGTTTGCACAACGCCCAGGCGAAACTCTACCGGCTGACCCGGAAAAAGGCCTTTGCCAAACGCGGGCTGATGCTGGTGTTCGAGGGGAATGACGCCGCCGGCAAGGGCGGTGCGATCCGCCGCCTGCGCAGCGCCCTCGATCCGATGCAGAGCGAGGTCTACCCGATCGCCGCCCCCAGCGACAGCGCCCTCGCCCGCCCCTATCTCTGGCGGTTCTGGCGCCGCATCCCCGACCGCGGCCGGATCGCCATTTTTGACCGCAGCTGGTACGGGCGGGTGCTGGTCGAACGGGTGGAGGGCTTCGCCGCCCGCGCCGAATGGCTGCGCGCCTACCAGGAGATCAACGATTTCGAGCACCAGCTGAACGGCAGCGGCTACATCGTCCAGAAGTTCTGGCTTGCCATCGACCAGGACGAACAGCTTGCCCGGTTCGAGGCCCGCGAACAGGTGCCGCACAAGCGTTTCAAGATCACCGACGACGACTGGCGCAACCGCAGGAAGTGGCCGCTCTATGCCGCCGCGGTCGAGGACATGATCGTGCGAACCTCCACCGCAGCGGCGCCATGGACGCTGGTCGAGGCCAATGACAAGCGGTTTGCCCGGGTGAAGGTGATCGAAACCCTGATCGCCCGGCTGGAGGCGGAGCTCTAGCCCCCGTTCAGTCCGGCGGACAGGCCTGTTGGCCGGACGACATTTCTCCGCGCCTGTTGGCGGGGGCCCGTACTGCCCGATAGATTTCCGCCCATATGAAACGGTCTTCTCCGGTCTACCCGTGCCCTTCGGCAAGCCGACACAGCCGCAGCGCAATCTGGGGGTTTTCGCCCGCCGCAATCGACCAGGCAGCCGACAGGCCGGCGCATGCGAGCACCCAGGCCCGCAACCGTACCGGGTCGAGCCGCGCCCGGCGGCTGACCTGCGTGAGGCGCCGGGCGAACACCTCCGGCCGGACAGCAACCGGCGGGTCCACGCGCTCGAGGTCAGGGTTGAGGAACAGGCAGCAGTAGTCGAAGGTCGGCTCGCCCGTCAGCCCCTTCGGATCGATGGCACGCCAGCCCCGCGCACCAAAATCCAGCACATTGGCAAAGTGCAGGTCTCCGTGCAGCGGCCGGAACGCGGTTTGAGTGGCCAGGAGCTGCCGCGCGGTGGCCGCGGCGGGCATGAGATCCCCAAGTGCGGTTTTCGTCAGCGCCGCGAACCACCGGCCGAGCGGCTGCGTGGCGGGCGGCGCCCCCCGTCCCGGCCGATGCAGTTCGTTCAGCACGTCACACAGAACATCGACCGCCGCGGCATCCGCCCCGCTCCGCGCCATCGCCGACAGGTCTTTCCGTCCCGTCGCCCGCTCCATAAGCAGTGCCGCACCGGACCGGGCATGAACGGCCGCCGCGCCCGACCCCGCCCGCCATTCGAGCCAGGCGGCGCCGGTCCGTTCCTCCGCCTCGCGGCTGATTTTCAGCATTGCCGCCCGGCCGTGCCAGCGCACCGGCCGCAACCGTCCCCGCGGGGTTTCAAACGCCGGTCCGTCCGCAACGAGGCTCCAGTCGCGCATCGCCCGCGCCTCCTGCGCGATCACACCGCCGCCTCCAGCGCCGGATAGCGCCAGGCGAGGGTGATGCCCCGGCTGACGTTGAGCACCATCAGCGCGCCCCATAGGCCGTGATTGCCGTAGAGCGGCAGCAGAACCGCCGCGGCCAGCGCATAGACCAGCCCGGACTGCACCATCGCCTGGCGCATCTCCCGGGTCCGGGTTGCACCGATGAAGATCCCGTCGAGCATCCATGCGGCAATGCCGATCACCGGTGCCGCGACGATCCAGGGCAGAAACTCCCGGGCGGCCGCGCGCACCGGCGCAGCGGTCGACATGGTGTCAATGAGAACCGGACCCGCGAAGAAAAATGCGCCGGCGAGAACCAGGGAAAGCCCGACACCCCATTGCGATGTCATCACCGCCGCCCGCCGCAGTCCCGCCCGGTCACCCCGGCCGACGGTATTGCCGATCAGCGCCTCGGCGGCGAAGGCAAAACCGTCCAGCGCGAAGGCGGTGATCGACAGGAACTGCAACAGAACCTGGTTCGCCGCCAGGGTCACGTCACCCAGGCCGGCACCGAGGAACAGGAAACTGGTGAAACTCGCCTGAAGGATCACCGACCGCAGCAGGATGTCACCGTTCACCAGCGCCATGCGCCGAAGGCGTTCCCGGTCGAAAACCCGCGGCCAGTTGCACCACTGGCTGCCGGCAAACGCCGCCCGGCAGAGCCAGAGCCCCAGCAGCAGCCCGGACCATTCGGCGATCAGCGTCGCTGCGGCCACGCCCTGCACCCCCCAGGCGAAAACCAGCACGAACAGCAGGTCGAGGACGATGTTCAGCCCGTTCATCAACACCTGCAGCGCCAGAACCCCGCGCGCGCGCTCCATCGCGATCAGCCAGCCGGTCAGGGCATAGCCGCCGATTGCCGCCGGCGCCCCCCAGATCCGAATCGCGAGGTAGTCTCGCGCCAGCGCCTCCACCTCCGCCGAGGCCGGGGCAAGCCGGAAGGCCGCGGCGAACAGGAGCGACTGCAGCAGGATGAATGCCACTCCCGCCGCGCCGCCGATCAGCAGCGCCCGCATCAGCAGCGCGCCGGTCTCTGCCGCGTCACCGGCGCCGCGCGCCTGGGCGACCATGCCGGTGGTGCCCATGCGCAGAAACCCGAAAATCCAGTAGACCGACGCCAGCACCACCGCGCCGATCCCCACCGCACCGATCGGCGCCGCAGCCCCCAGTTGCCCGACGACGCCGGTATCCACCGCGCCCAGGATCGGCACGGTGGCGTTGGAAATCACGATCGGCAGCGCGATCCGAAGGATCCGCCGGTGACTGACCGGTTCAGCCACCGGCGTGATCCGGCATCTCCCGCGCCATCAGGAAATGCCCGGTTCCCTGGGCGAACAGGCGGCTGCGATTGTCCTGCCAGGCCTCGACATGCACCGAGGCATAACGCCGCCCGGACCGGTTGACCCGGGCCCTCGCGTAGGCATCGCGCGGCAGGCCGGGGCGCAGGAAGTCCACCGTGAAGTCAATCGTCTTCGGCATCGGCGGAAACACTCCCGCCTCGATCCCGGCCGCGGCATCGCCACCACCCTCCATCCGTTGCCAGACCTCGGCCCAGGCCAGTTCCATGATCGCCGCGATCTCCAGAAACGCGCCGATCGCCCCGCCGTGCAGCGCCGGAAGCGCCGGATTGCCGATCAGCCGGTCGCTGAACCGCAGCACCGCGGTCAGTTCATCTCCGTGACGCTCGAAACCGACGCCAAGATACCCGACATAGGGCACCCGGCCCACCAGTCGGTCGAGCGCCGCGTCCCTCCGCTGCTTGACGACCTGCACCGGTTCGGGGCCTGGCACCGGCATCAGCGGACTCCCTCGACGGTGAAGGTCGCATTCGCGGCGGCCACCGGCGCATCGATGCTTCCGGTATAGGCAAAGCCGCGGACGAACGCGACGTTACGGGTGATGTGATAGCATTCGGCCCGGCCAAACAGCCGCCTGCCAGGTTCCGCCGCCCGCATGTAGTCGATCCGCAGATCGATCGTCGCGGTGCTGGTCGGCATGACCGGATGCGCCATCACGCAGGCCCCGCCGCAGGTGTCTAGCAGCGCGGTCACCACCCCACCGTGCAGCACCCCGGTTTCCGGATCGCCGACGAACCGGCTGTCGTAATCCAGCCCCATCAGCGCCCAGCCCGGGCCGATCGAGAGCAGTTCCATGCCGAGATCCCGCGAATGCGGCAGGGCGGCAATGAACTGCCGGGCGATCCGGATTTTCCGCTCCGCCGCCACCCGGTCCTCTGCACCTGTCATCGCCGCCCCCAGGAAGTTTCGCCGCGACTTGGCCATATTCGGACGGAACTTTCAAACCGAAACATCCGCCAGCGGCAGCTGCCTTGACGCAACTGACGCTGACGTCACGTCAACCTGACGTAAACGTCAAGGAAAGCACTTGATTTGGTCGCAATGCGGTCGCATCTTCGCGCCAACAAGAAACGCCGGGACTGGAAACGACAATGGACGATGACCTGAAGACCATCGGCGAAATGTGCGACGAGTTTGACGTCACCCCGCGCACGCTGCGGTTCTACGAGGCCAAGGAACTGATCGCACCGAAACGCGACGGCACCAGGCGCCTCTTTACCAGGGCATGCCGCGCCCGGATGAAACTGATCCTGATGGGCAAACGGTTCGGCTACAGCCTCGAAGAGATCCGCCAGCTCCTCGACCTCTATTATATCGGCGACCAGCAGGTGACGCAGATCCGCCGCAGCTATGCGCTCGGCCTTGAACGTCTCGCCCGCATGGAAGCCCAGCGCGACGAGTTGGACGCGGCGATCCGCGACTTCAGACAGCAGCTCAAATGGGGTGAGGAGGTGCTCGCCCGCTCCGGCCTGAGCCGGGCCGCCGAATAACCCGCGCACGAAAATCTGCCGACAGATCAAGGAACGCTGCAATGGCCGCCTACACCCCACCGCTTCGCGACCTGGACTTCATCCTGCACGAGGTTCTCAACGTTCAGCAGACCCCGGTGCCGGGATACGACGAGTTGGACCGGGAGTTCACGGGCGCGATCCTTGAGGAGGCAGGCAAGATCGCCCGCGACGTGCTGGCACCCCTGAACCGGGTCGGCGACACCCAGGGCTGTCATCTCGAAGACGGCACCGTCCGCACGCCCGAAGGGTTCAAGGCGGCCTATGACCTGGTCGCGGACGGCGGCTGGATCGGCCTCGACCTTGACCCGGACTACGGCGGCCAGGGCATGCCGCACCTGCTCAACACCGCCGTCGGCACCATGCACGCCGCCGCCAACATGGCACTCAACATGTACTGGGGCCTGAGCCACGGCGCCTACAATGCCATCGCCGCCGCCGGTTCCGATGAACAGAAAGCCAAATGGCTGCCGAAAATCGTCACCGGCGAATGGTCCGGCACCATGAACCTGACCGAACCCCACTGCGGCACCGACCTCGGCCTTCTGCGCACCAGGGCCGAACCCCAGGCCGACGGCAGCTACCGCATCACCGGCCAGAAGATCTTCATCTCCGCCGGCGAGCACGACCTGACCGACAACATCATCCATCTCGTGCTCGCCAAAATTCCCGGCGGCCCCGAAGGCGTGAAGGGCATCTCTCTCTTCATTGTGCCGAAATTCCTCGTCAACGACGACGGTTCGCTCGGCGACCGCAACGCACTCTCCTGCGGCAAGATCGAAGAAAAAATGGGGATCCACGGCAATTCCACCTGCGTCATGAATTATGACGGCGCAACCGGGTATCTCGTGGGCACAGCGCACAAGGGTCTGCGCGCGATGTTCGTGATGATGAACGAAGCCCGGCTTGCGGTTGGCGTCCAGGGGCTTGCTCAGGCCGATGCCGCCAGCCAGATGGCCGTTGACTACGCCCGCGACCGGCTTCAGGGCCGAGCCGTCACCGGAACCGAAAACCCCTCCGGTCCCGCGGATCCGCTGATCGTACACCCCGACGTGCGCCGAATGCTGATGGACCAGAAGAGCTTCGTCGAGGGCGGCCGGGCCTTCGTGCTTTGGGCCGCCTCGCTGCTCGACGCCCATGCCCGCAATGACGACGCCGCCGCCGACGGCCTGGTTTCCCTCCTGACCCCGGTGGTCAAGGGTTTCCTCACCGACAAGGGATTCGAGAGTGCGGTTCAGGCCCAGCAGGTCTTCGGCGGCCACGGCTACATCGAGGAAACCGGCATCAGCCAGTTCGTCCGCGACGCCCGCATCGCGATGATTTACGAAGGCGCAAACGGCATCCAGGCGCTCGACCTAGTGGGACGCAAACTGGCCCAGGACGGCGGCAAACACGTCATGGCGTTCTTCGATCTCATCCGGAATTTCATCAGGGAAAACGGCGACAACGCTGACCTGAAAGCGGACTTCCTCGATCCACTGAAATCCGCCTCAAAGGATCTCCAGGCGGCGGCGATGTATTTCATGCAGAACGGCATGAAAAATCCAAATGCCGCCCTCGCCGGTTCGACTGATTTCCTGCATCTCTTCGGACATGTCTGCCTCGGCTACATGTGGGCGCAGATGGGCAAAGCCGCGCTTGCAGGATCGGACGACCTTCACAAAACCAAACTCGCCACCGGCCGCTACTACATGGCCCGTCAGCTCCCCGCGACCCGAATGCACCTCGCCCGGATCGAAAGCGGTGCCGAATGCGTGATGGCGTTGCCGGTGGAGGCATTCTAGTCTCGCGGCAACCCGAACAGATTCAAACGAGGTCACGATGTCCGAATACCGTCTCCACTGCTTCGCCCAGTCCGGCAACGCCTACCGGGTCGCGCTCATGCTCGAATTTACCGGCTCGGACTGGGAACCCGTGTTCGTCGACTTCTTCAACGGTGGCGCCCGCCGGCCGGAGTTCCTCGCCCTCAACGAAATGGGCGAAGTTCCGGTGCTCGAACACGGATCGACGGTGCTCAGCCAGTCGGGGGTGATGCTCGACTACCTCGCGGAAAAAACCGGACAGTTCGGCCCTCAGAGCGACGACGAGCGCCGCGAGATCCTGCGCTGGACGATCTGGGACAACCAGCGGCTCTGCGGCTCGATCGGCCCGCTGCGGTTTCAGATGAACTTCCTGCCCGAAGCCAAACGCAACGCCGACGTCATCCACTTTCTGCGCGGCCGTTCGCTGGCGGCGATGAAGGTGCTCGAAGGCCATCTGGACGGCCGCGACTGGATGGTCGCCGACCGTCCGACCACCGCCGACCTCTCCTGTGTCGGTTATCTCTATTTCACCGAAGAATTCGACGTGGACCTGGCCGCCTGGCCCAACACCAAAGCCTGGCTCGACCGCATCGCCGCCCTGCCCGGCTGGAAGCACCCCTACGACCTGATGCCCGGCCACCCGCTGCCAGGAGGAGGAGGCTGAATTGCCTGAAAATCCTCAGCTGTCCTACGTAAAGGAACAGATTGTGAGGGAGATTGGCCTCTACACGGAGCGAAAAAAGTTCAACCGCAAAGCGGCATTCGGATTTACCGTCATTCCCGCGACGCTGGCTGCCACTGCTACCGTTTCAATCGGCGCCTCGGAAAAACTTGAAAACAGCTGGCTTGCGATCATTGCGATGATCGCGACGGGTATCGCCTCGATTCTGGGCGCCTGGGAGACACTGTTTGCCAACCGAAAACTTTGGAGGGTCAACAATTTCGCTCTGACTTCCCTGTACGAACTGCAGTCGGACATTGCCTACCGCGAAGCGGCGGCCGACTGCCCCATATCCCAGGATGAAACCGACAGTTACTTTGACCGGCTCAAGGAGATACGTCGCGATGGTGAGGTGGGATACAACAAAGCCGTCAGCACTGACTAGCGGACATGAATGCAAGGAGGCAAAAGTGACGGAAGCCTACATCTACGACGCCATCCGCACCCCGCGAGGCAAGGGCCGCAAGGACGGATCCCTGCACGAGGTTACCGCCCTTCGGCTTTCGGCGATCACCCTCAACGCCATAAAGTCCCGCAGCGGCCTGCCGGAAAACGCCGTCGAGGACGTGATCTGGGGCAACGCCACCCAGGTGATGGAACAGGGCGGCTGCCTCGCCCGTTCCGCCGTGCTCGCCTCGGATCTCGGCGAGAAAGTCCCCGGCCTCTCGATCAACCGCTTCTGCGCGTCGGGCATCGAGGCGACAAACCTCGCCGCCAACCAGATCATCGCCGGGGCCGGCGAGGCCTACATCGCCGGCGGCGTCGAAATGATGTCCCGCGTGCCCATGGGTTCCGACGGCGCCGCCATCGCCGTCGACCCGACCCTCGCGATGAAAACCCATTTCGTGCCTCAGGGCATCTCCGCCGACATCATCGCCACCGAATACGGCTTCTCCCGCGACGACTGCGACGCCCTTGCCGTCGAAAGCCAGAAACGCGCCGCCCGCGCCTGGGAGGAAGGCCGCTTTGACCGCTCGGTGATCCCGGTCACCGACGTCAACGGCCTCGCCATTCTCGAACGCGACGAATACCTGCGCCCCGAAACCGACATGCAGAGCCTCGGCGCCCTCAAACCCGCATTCAAGGACATGGGCGAGGTGATGCCGGGCTTCGATGCCGTCGCATTGCTGAAATACCCGCATCTGGAAAGAATCAACCACGTCCACCACGCCGGAAACTCTTCCGGCATCGTCGACGGTTCCGCGGCGATCCTGATCGGCTCGAAAGCCTTCGGAGAAAAACACGGGCTCACCCCGCGCGCGCGCATCCGCGCCACCGCCAAGATCGGCACCGACCCGACCATCATGCTCACCGGCCCGGTCCCGGTGACGGAAAAGATCCTGCGAGACGCGGGCATGACCATCTCCGACATCGACCTGTTTGAGGTCAACGAAGCCTTCTCCGCCGTGGTCCTGCGCTTCCTGCAGGCCTTCGATGTCGACGCCGCCCAGGTCAACGTCAACGGCGGCGCCATCGCCATGGGGCATCCGCTCGGCGCCACAGGGGCAATGATCATCGGCACCGCGCTCGACGAACTGGAACGCACCGGCAAGGGCACCGCGCTGGCAACCCTCTGCGTCGCCAGCGGAATGGGCGCAGCCACTATTCTGGAACGAGTATGAATGCTATTAACGGTTGTGTGTTTCTTCCGCCTGTGACGGGATGTGCCATGACCATTGACGCCGATGCCTGCGCCAGAAGCCTGGCCGAAGCATATGACAGCGGCGACTTTCAGACCCTGCTGAAAGTCGTGTCCCATCCCTGCGCCATCTACCTCGGCGACGAAGTCCTCGTGCTCGCCCATCCCGGCGAACTGCTGCGCTTCGTCACCCTGCAGAAAATCGCCGCCTTTCGCACCAAGACCGGCCGGGTACACTGCGAACTGCTCTCCTCCGAACCGGTCGGACCGGACTCGCTCAAGGCGATGGTGCGCTTCCGCTCCTCGGTCCGAAATTCCCCCCACGGCAACGTGGTTCTGGCCCGCATGTTCATGCGCAAGACCGACGGCGCAGTCAAATGCGAGATGATGGAAATCATCGACCACAATCCCAACACGCCGCTGGTTCTCGCCTTCCGCCAGCTCGCCACCTCCAAACAGCGCCACAAATCCGCCTGCCAGTGAAACAACCGCCGCACGCCGGTCCTTCCCCGCGTCGCACCCGACCAGTTCCATTTTCCGCGAGGGTCCTCCATGCCCGTCATCGACAAAAGCCGCATACCGCCCAAAACCGGCTCGATCTATCCCGAACCCTGGGCGTCACAGATGGCAGGCCGCTCCTCGATCGCCCTCGGCGATGCCGGTGGCCTGACCCAGTACGGGGTGCGCATTACCACCCTTGAGCCTGGCGCACTCTCCTCACTGCGCCACTGGCACCGCAACGAGGACGAGTTTGTCATGGTCCTGACCGGCACTCTCGTGCTGATCGACGACGACGGCGAGC
Organism: Alphaproteobacteria bacterium; assembly: GCA_030432315.1. Lineage (GTDB taxonomy): Bacteria > Pseudomonadota > Alphaproteobacteria > Rhodobacterales > Rhodobacteraceae > Amaricoccus. The sequence continues at coordinate 40,782 of JAUIHM010000010.1, forward strand.
ACCCGCTTGGCCCCGGCGATTGCGCCGCCTTTCCCGCCGGCGATGCCAACGGCCATCACTTCGTCAACCGCAGCGGTACCGCCGCCAGCTTCCTTGTCGTCGGCACCCGCGCGCCCGAGGAAACCGCCTGGTATTCCGATGTCGATCTCAGGGTCGAGATATCCGGCGGCACCGCCACCTTCACCCGTCGCGACGGCTCACCCCTGCCCGAAGCCGGGTGACCCCGCCAATCCGCGCCCGACACCGCACCCGACACGGAGACCAGCATGGCCATCTTCACCGCAAAAACCGACAGCGACGGCGTCACCACCATCACCTGGGACCTGCCCGGCAAGGCGATGAACGTGCTCAACTTCGAGGGCATCGCCGAGCTTGATGCGCTGGTGGAAACCGCCCTCACCGACAATTCCGTCAAGGGCATCGTCATCACCTCCGCCAAACCCGACTTCGCCGCCGGCATGGACATCAACATCATCGCCCGCATGAAAGAAGACGCCGGCGACAATCCGGCTCAGGGCCTGATGGACGGCCTGATGAACATGCACCGCATCCTGCGCCGGATCGAACGCGCCGGCATGGATCCCAAAACCAACAAAGGCGGCAAACCGGTCGCCTGCGCCCTGCCCGGCCTCGCCCTTGGCATCGGCTTCGAGATCCCGCTCGCCTGCCACCGCATCTTCGCCGCGGACAACCCGAAGGCGCAGATCGGCCTGCCCGAGATCAAGATCGGCATCTTCCCCGGCATGGGCGGCACAACGCGGCTTTCGCGCAAACTCGGCGTGATGGCCGCCGCCCCCTGGCTGCTGGAAGGCAAGCTGCTCGACCCCAAACGCGCCAAAGCCGCCGGTCTGATCGACGAGGTCGTGCCCCCGGGCGAACTCCTCTCGGCCGCCAAGGCCTGGGTGCTCTCCGCCAAAGACGCCGACATCCTCAAACCCTGGGACGCCAAGGGCTGGAAAATGCCCGGCGGCACCCCATATCACCCTGCGGGTTTCATGACATATGTGGGCGCCTCCGCCATGGTGCTCGGCAAAACCCAGGGCGTCTACCCCGCCGCCAAGGCCATGCTCTCGGCGATCTACGAAGGTGCCCAGGTTCCCTTCGACACCGCACTGAAGATCGAGGCCCGCTGGTTCACCAACGTGCTGATGAACCCGTCGTCCGCCGCAATGCTGCGCTCGATCTTCATCAACAAACAGGCGCTGGAAAAGGGCGCCGTCCGCCCCGACGCCCCCGATCAGAGCGTGAAGAAACTTGGCGTGATCGGTGCCGGCATGATGGGCGCCGGCATCGCCTATGTCGCCGCCAATGCCGGGATCGAGGTGGTGCTGATCGACCGCGACCAGGCCGCCGCCGACAAAGGCAAATCCCACGCCGAAAACCTCCTCACCGAAGGCATGAAACGCAAAAAGGTCACCGAAGAGAAAAAAACCAAAACCCTCGACCGCATCACCGCCACGCCGGACTATGCCGCGCTCGCCGGCTGCGACCTCGTGGTTGAGGCCGTGTTCGAGGACCCGAAGGTCAAAGCCGAAACCACCCAGAAGGCCGAAGCCGCCCTCGCAGGAGACTCCATCTTCGCCACCAACACCTCCACCCTGCCGATCTCCGGCCTCGCGAAAGCCTCTGCACGCCCGGAGAACTTCATCGGCATCCACTTCTTCTCACCCGTCGACAAAATGCTTCTGGTCGAAATCATCCGCGGCAAACAGACCTCCGACCGCGCCGTCGCCAAGGCGCTCGATTTCGTCCGCCAGATCCGCAAAACCCCGATCGTCGTCAACGACGCGCGGTTCTTCTACGCCAACCGCTGCATCATTCCCTACATCAACGAAGGCGTACGCATGGTGGCCGAGGGCGTCGAACCGGCGCTGATCGAACACGCCGCCAAGATGCTCGGCTTCCCGCTCGGCCCCCTGCAACTGGTCGATGAAACCTCCGTCGATCTCGGCGTGAAAATTGCCAAGGCCACCAAAGCCGCCATGGGCGACGCCTATCCCGAAAGCCCGTCCGACGATGTGATCTTCAAACTCGCCGAACTTGGCCGGATGGGCCGCAAGGCAAACGCCGGCTTTTACGACTACGACGAAAAGGGCAAGCGCACCGGCCTCTGGCCTGACCTGGCGAAAAACTGGCCCGTCGCAGACTCCCAACCCGACCTCGCGCAGGTCCAGCACCGCCTCGCGATGATCCAGACGCTGGAGGCCGTCCGCGCCCTCGACGAAGGCGTGCTGATGGACATTCGCGAAGGCGACGTCGGCGCGATCCTCGGCTGGGGCTACATGCCCTGGTCCGGCGGGCCGTTCTCCTGGCTCGACATCCTCAGCGCAGCCCGCGCGGTCGAAATCTGCGACAGCCTTACCACAGCCTGCGGCGACCGCTTCGCCCCTCCCGCCCATCTGCGAGACATGGCCGACAGGGGCGAAACCTTCTACGGCCGCTTCTCCCCCGGAAGCGCCGAAGCGGCCTGACAGGCACCCAGCCTGCGTTTGGCCGCTTCTTCCCGTCGTGATATGCTGATCATGCGACCGCACCCCGCTCCGGGGCGCGGTCGCGTCACCCGAAGGGGAATGCCATGACCAGCACCATCATCTTTACCGACACGATCACCAGCGGCACGGCCTTCATTTTCGCCGCCGACAACGACACGCTCTGGCTCGCGGCCAATACCCTTCTTGGAAGCCGTGACTCCGATGCGATCAGAGGCGCTTTCGACAATCTCACCCTCCGGATTGACGGGAACGTCTGGTCCGGCCCCGCACGCGCCATTGATCTCGATGAAAACGCCCGAGTCAGCATCGGCCGCACGGGCTCCGTCAGCAGCGGCATCGGCCAATCCGACGCCACGATCTGGCTGGAAGACAACGCCAGTCTGGTCAACGACGGCGAGATTACCGGCGTGTCCTCAATCGGCGTTCTGACCTCGGGTGATTCCGATATCCTCAATCGCGGTGACATCTACGGTCGGTCCAACGGCGTGTTCCTCGGTCTGTTTGGTGGTGAAAACGACAAGCTGGTCAATCACGGCAATATCAGCGCCGGCGACGGTGGCGAAATGGCCTCCCTGCGCCTCTACAACGGTGTGTTCGCCGAAGGCGACAACACCACCATCATCAATACCGGCACCATCAGCACCACCAGCAGCACCGGCGCCGGAGTGCGTATTGGCGGCGCCTTCGACGGCGCCTTCGGCGGCGACGGCACTCTCGTAAAGAACCACGGCGAAATCATCGCCAGCAACGGCATCGGTGTCGATTTCTCCAACCTGCCGGACGGCGACTCCGCAACCCTGATGAACTACGGTCTGATTTCCGGCGCGACATTCGGCTTTCTCGGCGGCGACGGCACCAACTTGGTGACCAACGGCGGCGAGATTTACGGCGACGTCGGGCTTGGCAAGGGCGACGATGTCTACGAGGCCCGCACGGACGGGCGTGTCGACGGGACAGTCAACGGGGGCGCGGGTGATGATACCCTGACCGGCGGCGCTGAAATCGACAACCTGAACGGCAACAGCGGCAACGACCTCATTGTCGGCCGGGCCGGCGACGACATCATCCGGGGTGACAACGGGAACGACCATCTTCGCGGCCAGGCGGGCGACGACATCCTGATCGGCGGCAACGGCGAGGACGTCCTCAACGGCGGGCGGGGCGACGACATCCTTACCGGCAATGGCAGCGGAGACACCTTCGTCTTCGGCCTCGATGCGGGCAATGACACGATCACCTTCTTCAAGGACGGAGCCGACCTGATCGATCTCACCGCCTACGACCTGCTCTCCAATGAGTTCAGCGCCATCCGTAACGCCATCTCCGATGCCGAAGATGGAGCCACCTTTCTCGACCTCTCGGAAATCGGCGGCACAGGCTCGGTGTTCATCGAAGGCCTCGGCATCTCCGAGGTCGACGCCACCGATTTCCTGTTCTGACCGCGGTTCGAAAAACAACCACCGCGATCCCGGCGCGGGCGGCGGATCGCGGTCACAGCAGCCCGGTTCAGCACTCCCCAAGAACCGGTGGAAAACTGCGACAATCCGACCAGCGGCACACGGTACCCGCCACCGCCCTGACGGGCGACAGGGCCCAAAACGGCAAAACCTTCTAAACCCGCTTCGCCCCGAGCACCGCCGGGGCCGGCTGACACCGGCAACCGACGCGGCCATGCCCGACCGGGCATGGACTTGCGCCGCGCGTTCCGTCCCGCGATGATCCGGCAACTGTTGCCAACAGACTGGATTCGCACGCCCGATGGTCGAGACCCCCGCAAAACCGAAACCGCGCCGCCTGCCCTGGCCCCTCGTCGGGATCATATTCGCCACGATCTGCGCGGCGGGCGTTGCCGCTGCGCATTTCGCCGGCTCCGACACCGTTCCCGCCGCCGTCTCCGGTGCGATCGTCGGCCTGTTCCCGACCCTGTTCGGCAACCGCAAACGCGCCGCCCTCGCCATCATCACCGTGCTGGCCGCCACCTGGGCCAGCCTGATCGCCCCCGACTGGATACGGCTTGCGGTCATCATCCCCGTCATGGCCCTGGCCGTCGGCTACGAGGCCGCAACCCGCGGCACCAAGACCATGGCCTTCGCCATCATCGGCTGGATCATCCTGCTCAGCCCCGCTGCCGCCGGCGTCGGCTGGGCGCTGCTGCCGGTGTTTGCCGCCGCCGCATTGCTGGGCCTGACGGTCGCCCTGGCCATCGGTGCCGAAGCCGCCGTGCCGCCCCAGGCCCCGAACCGCGCCTACGGCGTCTCGCTTGCCCTCGCCCTCGCCATCGGCCTGACACTCGCGTTCGCCATTGCCCGCCACTTTGAAAACGCCCACAGCGGCTGGATCGCGCTGATGTTCGCCGCCCGCGCCTTCGACCCGCAGGGCCAACACCGGCGCAGGGCCTTTTACACCGCCCTCGCCGTCACCGGTGGCGCCGCCTGCGCCGCCGCGGCCCTCACCCTGCCCGTTCCCCATGCCGCGTTCCGCATCGCCGCGACCGCACTGCTGCTGCTTGGCCTGCGCATGGCCCCGGCCCCGGGGGTCGGGTCCGCGGCACTGATCTCCGCCGCCGTGATCCTCGGCGTCGCCCCGACCGTCGCCAGCGCCGAATTCCGCATCGAAGCCGCCATGATCGCCGCCGCCCTCGCCATCTCCCTGTCGTGGCTGACCGGCCGGATCGCCGCCAGGCTGGTTCCCGACGCGCCCCCCCGCGCCTGACCGCGCCGCCTGCCCTTGCCAACCGGAGCGCCCGCGGCCCAATATGACCCGTCGCAGGCCGCCGGACCAAACCGGCGCCGCGCACCGGGAGGGACACATGGGCAACAGCATCTTCGACCTCAGCGGCCGCACGGCCCTGATCACCGGCTCGTCGCGCGGCCTCGGCCTCGCCATCGCCGAAGGCCTTGCGGACGCAGGCGCCCGGATCATCCTCAACGGCGTCAGTGAAACCCGCCTCGCCGCCGCCGCCGAAACCCTCCGCGGCAAATCCCACGACGTGCAGACCGCCCGCTTCGACGTCACCGACGAGACCGCCGTCACCGAAGCCTTCACCCGCTTCGACGCCGAGGACACCGCAATCGACATCCTCGTCAACAACGCCGGCATCCAGTTCCGCAAACCGATGCTCGACCTGGAAACCGCCGACTGGCAGCGCGTCATCGACACCAACCTCACCTCCGCCTTCGTCATCGGCCGCGAGGCGGCAAAACGCATGGCCAAACGCGGCCACGGCAAGATCATCAACATCGGCTCGCTCACCTCCGAGCTTGCCCGCGCCACCGTCGCCCCCTACACCGTCGCCAAGGGCGGCATCAAAATGCTCACCAAAGCCATGGCCGCCGAATGGGGCGAACTGGGCATCCAGACCAACGCCATCGGCCCCGGCTACATGGTCACCGACATGAACGAGGCCCTGCTCTCAAACCCCGACTTCGACGCCTGGGTGAAGGCCCGCACGCCGATGCGCCGCTGGGGCCAGCCCGACGAACTCGCCGGAACCGCAGTCTATCTCGCCTCAAACGCCTCGAACTATGTCTCCGGCCAGATCATCTACATCGACGGCGGCATGATTTCCGTTCTCTAGGGATTTTGACATGAAGATCGTATTCCACGGCGAAAACGCCGCCGCCTTCCATCCCGATTTCGTGCCGCTGCTGGCGGAACCGCACGACATATCCCTGATCTCCGACACCCTCGACGCGCCCGGCGAAGCCGACCTGCTGTCCGCCGCCGACGTCGTCATCGGCGGGCGCTACAACCGCCAGTCCCCGCCCCTCCGCGCCAAACTCTACCACCTGCCGAGCGCCGGTTACGACGGCGTCGATTTCTCCGCCCTGCCGCAGGGCTGCGCCGTCTGCAACTGCTTTGGCCATGAAAACGCCATCGCCGAATACGTCATGGCCGCCCTGCTCGCCCGTCACGTCCCGCTCGCCGAAGCCGACCGGCAGCTGCGCAAGGGCGACTGGCACCATTCCGCCACCGGCCCCGGCGGCCTGCGCACCGAACTTGGCTCCGAGAGCATCGGCATCATCGGCCACGGCCACATCGGCAAAACCGTCGCCGCCCGCGCCCGCGCCTTCGGCATGCAGGTCCACGTCGCCAACCGCTCCCCCGTCGGGACCGGCCCCTACGCGGCCACCTGGAGCCTCAATGACCTCAACCACATGCTCGCCCGCGTCGACATCGTCATCAACACCCTGCCGCTCACCGACACCACCCGCGGCATCATCGGCACCGAAGCCCTCGCCGCCATGCAGCCCCACGCCATCCTCCTCAACGTCGGCCGCGGCCCGGTCATCGACGAGGACGCGCTCTACACCGCCCTCGCCGAAAACCGCATCGGCGGCGCCATCCTCGACACCTGGTACGTTTACCCCGGCCCGGACAACCCCAACCCCCTGCCCGGCCGCCGCCCGTTCGAGACCCTGCCCAACGTCACCATGACCCCGCACATGTCCGGCTGGACCCACGGCACCATCACCCGCCGCAGTGCCACCCTCGCCGACAACGTCAACCGCCTCACAGCCGGACGGCCGCTGGTGAACTGTCTGCGGGAGGGGTGACGCAGTTGGTCTTGGTGGCGTCTTCGACATGACCAGTTGGCACAACGAATGCGCCTGCTCTGCAAAATTCCAAAGTGTGGTTTCGGCCCATAGCCGACATTGACCACAGTCACGGATACCGCGGTGCAGCTTACTTCAAGCCGACGTTGGTAGTGACGCGTAGCTATATTTTAGTGATGGTGACTACGATGTGGGCAAGAACGCCGTTCGAATATGCTGCAACCAATCAACCATCTGCAATCACTGCGTCCATCTCGTCTAAAAAGCCTGATAGTCGTTGTGGCGTTTCCACGAAATCCACGAAGATGCTAACCAGATTTCGTTTGCTGAACTCGATTTTGGGCCTCAATGGCTTTCCGTTGAGCTTGGGCTTATCTGCGAACCTTTTCGCCAACCTTTTGCAAAAATCTAGAACGAATTGTGCTACAATTTTTCCTCTAAAAAATTGATTTGGGTCAAGGCTCCGCTGCTGCCTGCCGTATTGAAATACAACCGTCGCCGGTACGGCTGGGACCCCCGCTTTTTCTAAGAGCGCAGCGCAGGTGAGCTTCTTACGGCTTAAACCACCGTCAGACAGACAAAAAATGTCGTGTAGCCCGATAGTTTCAAGGTTAGGGCTCTGATCCTCAGCCCGTAGAGCAACCACGTAAGACATGACAAACCTAGTTCGCGCCTCAAATGTTAATTGATCTGTTTGCAAAGCATCTCGTATGTCATCCACAAGTTCGTCGGAGGGGTTGAGCTGGAAGTGCTTTTTTATGCCCGCTAGTATTACGGTACTGTCATAGATGTAGTTCTCGACAGAATAACCGCATGTAGAAAACGTTTGAGTTGGGTATTCGTCTTTCTTCAATAATTTATCATGATCAGAATCTAGAAAAAAGAAAACATTCTTCGGGCCACCGTAAGCCGTGACAACTTCAGAATGAAGAGCAATAACTCCCCCTTTGCCATCGCAAATAATTGGACGAAAAGTCTTGGTCGGGAAGCGATCAGTTAAAAATTTGGTATAGAATTCCTCATCTTCTTCTCCTTCAAACGCAACGTAGAAATCAAACTTCCCTGTAGTAATGGAGGTTCTTAGCTTGTGCCAGGCAGCCACAGGAGTTTTCCTGCGTTCCCTCAGTGCTTCCAAATAGCTCATTGCGATGGTGTCGTGTGCTCAAGAAGATCTACGGTGTATGGGTCCAGCGAGTTCTCAAAAATGAAAGGTGAGTGAGTAACTGCACCGATGAATGCACATGTGGAAAGCTGCGAAATATCCTCAAGGAACCTCTGCTGCCAATCGACAGAAAGAGACAGTTCCGGTTCATCAATGACGATATAATTGGAAACATTCTGATCAAGCGTCAGGTGTGAAAACAAGCTTACAATCTGTTTTTCACCCGAAGACAGCTCTTCCATCTCGACCGGGCGTCCGGAGTCATGAACAATTCTCACTGTGTAGGAAACATTATCAAAGCTAAACGACTTGCCGTATAGGTATGAATTGCAGATTTTTATAAACTGCAATATTGGGTTTTCCAATTTAGCAATATTATTGCCGACTTCAACAAGATATAGGACATAGTGAGCCACATATTTTTCGTTTTCTAAAAGTTCATCGCCACTCTTGATTTTCGCGACAACCTCTCTGATTTTACCTTTATCTGTATCGCTCAAAATTGTGTTATCTACCTTTGAGAAAACAGAATTCAGAGCTTCTGCGCTAACATTTGCCGCTTCAATTTCTTCATATTTGTTTGCTTCATCGCGAATAACGTCACGCAAATACTTTGTCGTAAGGCTGTTGATCTGGGCCAGTGCATACGCCTTAACATTCTCCAGTCGATGAGCAATATTCTCTTTGACATCCTCCATCCCAAATTGAACGAGCTCGATATACGTTTCGCTTCCAAAATTCTCACGCCGACGCCTTGTCAACTTACTTTGAAGCTCGTCTTCAATCTCTGGAAAGACAGTTTTAATATCCTTTTCAATCCGCCGGTACGTCGGAAGATAGAGAATTCTGCCTTGCAGGTTTTCAATTAGAAATTTGTCTACGCTAACAACGTTCGTTTGACCAGTTGTATCAAATTCCATTTCCCGATGGATGAAATATCGGACTTCCCGAACTAATTCCTCTGCCTGTCGCATGGGTAAACCGAGAGTATCGCGTACTCTTTCAATATCGTTTCGAAGCCGTGATGAGGCGCCGTGGACCATTTGCTTGGAAGAATTACGATCACCGCGATTTAGAATTTGATATGCTTCTCGCAACATGCTTGGAGTTGTGCGGGAGCCATATCTGCTTCCACGACGTACTCTTCGGTGTACTTCTAAATATTCAACTAATTCATGCCGGGTAATGATAAGCTTTCTATTCTTGTTTTTCAGCTTAATCGAAACACTTACAAAGTCTTGATCTTGTAGTTTGTGCCACTGCTGACTAATGAAATAGTAGAATATATTCAGGATCGTACTTTTGCCAATCCCGTTGTACCCAACAATAATCAGCCGATTATCAAGAATGGGAATCTTAATATCCGTTTCGCCAAACAGGCCGATAATTTCAATTTCTTTGAATATGATCACAATGGCTATCACTTCACTACAGTTGTCAGAGCATCGTCTTTCTAGATTGTATCCGGGGAACTTCGTTCTCGCAATCACTGCTTAGTCAAAGCTGCTGACGTGCGCCTGGCGGAGATGGACTGTGCAAACAGAGAACCATGACGATTGTGGGGGTCAAACAGAAAAGACTTGACCGATATCACACGTGCCGAAAGGCAGCTAGCCATGATTTCAGCGTCGGGTTTTCACATGCAGCGAATTTCCGCTTTCCGCCCATTCTTACGATTTCACCAGTCCGTTGAAATCGACAAAACCGTCAAAGGCCGGGCATCGGAATACCACGGTCAAATCGTCCCCCCTCCCTTCTGCGGAACCGTCACTCTTGCGAACCTGCCGCCTCGGAATCGCCACTGCCTATCCTTCGCCAGCGACTGGTTGACGCCTCCGAACGTCATGGCACGGTGACGCACCGCAGAATTAACCTTTGGCCCTCCCCCGAAAAACGTAGGTATCAAAAGGGTATCGGTTGGGTACGGAAAGGGTATCCGGATGCCACGTGGTTAACGGCGTGACACGGGCCTGCAATCGTGCCAGGAACCGGGCAGTTCAAATCAGTGAATCACCCCGGCCCATGAGTGTTTTTGACCAGTACATCCGGCTCGAATCCACGGGACTCTGGCGGGAATACCCCGGCGCTCCCCCGCGCGAAGTGCTGCTGCAGTTCGGCAATTCGACCCTCGTTCTGACCGGTTTCGACGAACGCGCGCTCGGCCACTGGGCGCTCGCCGGTATCCAGATTATCAGTCAAACCAACAGGTTAACCACCTACTCCATGACAGGCGACGGTGCCGAAACCCTCACCGTTTCCGACCCCGACATGATCGCCGCCCTCGGCAGCGTCATCCGCGCCACCCCCGATCTGGACCATGCCGACGACCGGCGCCGCCGCCGCATCCCCTGGGCCGGCATCCTTGTGACCTGCCTGCTCGCCGGCGGATTCCTCTGGTTCGCACCCGGCGTGGTCCGCGACCAGGCCATCCGCATGGTCCCCCAGGAAACCGCCATCGAACTCGGCGACCGCATGCTCCTCACCCTGATGGAATCCGGCACCGCCCTCTGCACCGACCCGAAGGGTCAGCGGGCCCTCGACCGCATTGCTGACCGCCTTGCCGGTGACACGCCGGCCCCACGTCTGCGAGTGGTAGAACTGTCTGATATTCCAGTGTTTTCCCTGCCCGGACCGACGGTACTTCTCAGCAGCACGACCCTCGCAGAGGCGCAGGGGACCGACGAACTGGCCGGTTGGATTCAGCTCGGACTCAACCGCGATCCGGTGGGCAGCCTGATGACGGATCTGGGCTTTGCCGGCGACATCAGATACATCCTGACCGGCGAGGTGGAGATCGAAACCCTGGCCGCCGCCACCGGCACACTGTTGCGGCCACCAAGCGAAGCCGAAGCTTCCGCGGCTCTCTCCGATCTCGCCGAGCGGCAGATCAGCACCGCCGGTTTCGCCGATGCCCTCGCCCGCAACGGCCTGCCTGCGAGCACGCAGCATCAGGCGTCCAGTCCCGCGCCGCTGCCGCAGGACTGGAGCGCCCTGAAAGGCATTTGCGGCTGACATCCGGGAGTCAGCCGGTGGATATTGACCCCGCGGCGAGGACCAGCCGCCGGTCCATCCGCTCGGCAAGCTCCGGATTGTGGGTCGCGATCAGCGCCGTCAGCCCGGTATCGCGCACCAGTGCCAGCAGCAGCTCGAATACCTGCGCCGCGGTTTCCGGGTCCAGATTTCCCGTCGGCTCATCGGCCAGCAGCAGCCGCGGCCGGTTCGCGAGGGCTCTGGCCACCGCGACCCGTTGCTGTTCACCCCCGGACAGTTCCGCCGGCCGGTGCTGCATCCGATGACCCAGACCGACCGCCTCCAGCAACTCAGCCGCACGATCCCGCGCCGCAGCGAGCGGGCGCCCGGCGGCCCGCTGCGGCAGAACAACATTCTCCACTGCATTGAATTCGGGCAGCAGGTGGTGGAACTGGTAGACAAAGCCGATCTGTTCGCGCCGCAGCGCCGTCAGCGCCCGGTCGCGCAGACGCGTCACCGGTTGCCCGAGCACCTCAACCTCGCCCTCACTCGCCTGGTCAAGCAGACCGCAAACATGCAGCAGCGTTGACTTTCCGGCGCCTGACGGGGCGACCAAAGCCGCAACCTCACCCGCCTTCAGACCGAACGTGACACCCGACAGCACCTGCACCTCTGTCGCCTTGCCGGGATTGTAGGTCTTGTCGACCCCGTCGAGCCGCAGCACCTCATTCATATCTCAGCGCCTCGACCGGATTGAGCCTGGCCGCGTTCCGCGCCGGCCAGATCGTAATCAGAAAGGAAAGACCCAGCGCCAATCCCATCACCGCAAGCACATCCGTCCAGCGCAGCCGCGCCGGAATTTCGGTCAGGAACCGCACCTCCGGGTTCCAGATCGACCCGCCGGCCACCCACTCCACAACCGACTGAATATCCTGAATGTAAGCGGCAAAGAGACATCCCAGCACGGTACCGAACACCGTGCCGATCACGCCAATGGACGCACCGCAAATGAAGAAGATCCGCAGGATTGAGCCCCTCGTCAGACCCATGGTACGCAGGATGCCGATGTCGCGCCCCTTGTTTTTCACCAGCATCACCAGTCCGGAAATGATGTTCATCGCCGCGATCAGCACCACCAGCGACAGAATGATGAACATCACCCGCCGCTCCACGTCCAGCGCCGACAGGAACGCGCCATTGGCATCCCGCCAGGTCCACACCAGTCCGCGCGCGCCGGCCGCCGTTGCCAGAGGCCAGCGGATATCGTCGATGGCATCCGGGTTATCAACCGTGACTTCCACCTCATCTGCGGTTCCGTCGCGGTCGAAATAGCTCTGCGCCTCGGCAAACGGCATGTAGACGCGCGTACGGTCGATATCGAACCGGCCAATACCGAAAATATACGTCACTTCGTAATCGTTCAGCCGTGGCTGGGTGCCGAACGGCGTGTCCATCCCATCAGGAGAGATCAGCGTCACCACGTCGCCAAGACCCACACCGAGTTCGCGGGCAACACCGGCACCGATGGCGATGCCCTCATCGAACCGGTCGAGCGAACCCGCCTGGCTTTCGGGGTGGGAGATCAGCGGAACCTGTTCCAGATCGCCGAGACGCATACCCAGAACCTCGACTCCGGCGGCACGCCCTCTCGCAGAGGCCATCACCTGGCCTCGGATCAACGGTGCGGTGCGCACCACACCCGGCACCACCGCCAGCCGTTCCGCCAGGGCATCGGCATCGCGGATCGCCCGGTCCGGACCGCCGAATTCGTCGGTTTCGGTCGCATAGTAGACCGAGGCATGGGCGTTTGCGCCGAGAATCCGTTCGGTGAATTCCTCGCGGAACCCGATCATGACCGCCTGCACCACGATCAGCGTGCCGACCCCGAGCATCACCCCGACGAGCGCATACCACGCAATCACGGATATCCCGCCGTCGCGGCGCCGTGCGCGCAGATAGCGCCAGGCAATGGACCATTCAAACGGCGCAAAAGGCATCGGGCTGCTCGACATGATACCGTCCAATCAACTGACAGTGACGCGGCCGGACGGCCGCCGGCCGACCTCAGAGGCCGGCGTAGATTTGCGCGCAGCGGTCAATCGCGGCCTCGGGCGACATTTCCTCACTTTCACCGGTCCGGCGGGAAGTGAGTTCGACCACGCCATTCTTCAACCCCCGCGGCCCGACGGTGATCCGCCACGGCAGGCCGATCAGGTCCATCGTCGCGAACTTGCCTCCCGCCCGCTCGTCGCGGTCGTCATAGAGCGGGTCGAGGCCCCGTGCCTTCAGCCCGGAATAGAGCGCCTCACAGGCGGCATCCGCTTCGCCGTCGCCCTGCTTGAGGTTGACGATGCCGACATGAAACGGGGTGACCCCTTCGGGCCAGATGATGCCGCGGTCGTCATGGTTGGCCTCGATGAGCGCCCCCACCAGACGGCTGACGCCGATACCGTGACTGCCCATGTGGACGGGCACGCGCTCTCCTGCCTCATTGACGACGACCGCCTTCATCGGTTCGGAGTATTCGGTGCCGAAATAAAATATCTGCCCGACCTCAATGCCGCGACCGACCACACGCCGCTCCTCGGGAACGACTTCAAACACCGCAGCGTCATGGGTCTCGTCGGTCCTTGCATAAGGCGCAGTCCAAGTGTCACAGATCTCCCGAACCGCCTCGCGGTCGGCAAAATCAATCTCCCGGTTCCCAAGGGTCAGATCAGTGACGGCGCGGTCATAGAAGACCTCGCTCTCGCCGGTCGGTGCCAGCACCAGGAACTCGTGGGTATAGTCTCCGCCGATTGGACCACTGTCCGCCCGCATCGGGATCGCCTTCAGTCCCATCCGCTCATAGGTCCGGATATAGGTAACCATGTGCCGGTTGTAGGCGTGCAGCGCATCTTCCTTGGTCAGATCGAAATTGTACCCGTCTTTCATCAGGAACTCGCGGCCGCGCATGACGCCGAACCGCGGCCGCATCTCGTCGCGGAACTTCCACTGAATGTGGTAAAGCGTCACCGGCAGATCCCGGTAGCTGCCGACTGCCGACCGGAAGATGTCGGTAATCAGTTCCTCGTTGGTCGGACCGTAAAGCATCTCCCGGCCCTGGCGGTCGGTGATCCGCAGCATTTCCTCGCCGTAATCATCGTAGCGCCCGCTTTCCCGCCAGAGGTCTGCAGACTGCAGCGTCGGCATCAGCAGCGGAATGTGTCCGGCGCGCTGCTGCTCCTCATGCACGATCTGCTCGAGACGCCGCAAAACCTTGAATCCCAGCGGCAGCCAGGAGTAAATTCCGGCAGAGGCCTGGCGGATCATTCCCGCGCGCAGCATCAGCCGGTGGCTTGCAATCTGGGCTTCCGCCGGTGTTTCCCGCAGGACGGGCAGAAAGTAGTTGGTCAGGCGCATGTCGCGGTATCTCCGGTGCCGGATAGGTCCCGCCGATTTAGGCGAAGGTGGCAAAACCTGCAATCCCACAAGCGAATTCCGAATGAGCTATGCACCAGGTGAGATTCCGCATTGCATTACATGCACAAATCTGATTTATCTTCCAGCGCCGAAAAGGGGCAACGACGCGGACGAGTCGCGCAACGGTCCATGAAGAGCCGATGAATCGGTTGGACATAAAGCCCGAGGGCAATGGCCCAAGTCTGGGGGGAGAGATAGAGCGGCCTGCGGTTTGCAGGCCGCTTTCGTTTTAGGGCCTTCCACGGGACGCGCAGTCAGTCTTCCAGCCGCAGTTCCGACCGAACCGACAGACGCGAAGCCAGCCCGGCCAGCCGGCGTTCGACCGCGTCGCCGGCGCAGTCCCGCGCCTCGCCCCGGAGCACGAGGGTCAGGGTCCCGTCTTTGGGCTCAAGCCGACTGTCCTCCAGCACGCCAATGGCCGATCCCGAAAGCATCGAACCGAGCCGCATCGCCCGGCCCAGCACCGCCGCATCCGGTTCGCGCTCCTTTGGAAGAATCATTCCGTACGTGCTCAGCGTCTCTTCGCTGACGAGGGCCTTGTACCGGTTCAGCAGAGCGAGGCCGAGAAACACCCGGTCCTGATGGCTGATCCCGCTGACGTTCGCCCGCGTCACCGAGGCGAGGCACTGCTCCGCTCGATAATCCGGATGCGCCCGCCAGTTGACGTCATGCAGCAGACAGGCCGCCCGCACCAGTCTCAGGGTCGCTGCATCGGCATTTGGGTAGAGCGGCATCAGCCAGTCGTAGAGCAGGTCCCCGAACCCTGGCACCCGGGCGGAGGTGCTCTCCATGTGCCGACACACCTCGATCAGCGGATCGAGCATGCGCATCGCCTCGGGCATCTGCCGGTAGAGCAGTCCCTCTCGCAAGCCGTAGGCCGACACGACGATCCGGCCCGGCTGCAGCCGGTCGATCAACTCCACCAGCACCGGTGCCGCATACGGCAAAAGCGACAAGCGGGCCGTCGAGGTTCCCGTCAGCAGCGAAAGTTCCCCCTGATCCTGTCCGTTCAGCCATTCGAGCGTTTCGAGAAGCTGTGCGGCCGGTGGCTCGTATCCGTGCAGCACCTTGAGCGGATACCGGGTCCGTTCCATGTCGAGCCGGGCGATGGCCCTCCACGAACCGCCGACCAGAAAAAGGGTTCCCGCTTCGCCCGGAACCTTGCGCCTCAGGGTCTTCACCTGTTTGCGGATATATTTCTGCAGCCGGTCCGGAGCGAGGTCCGAAAGCTTCAGCGGCCCGAGCGGGGCGGTGGCGCAATGTTCGATACGCCCGGCGTTCAGATGCGCCAGTTCCATCGACGAGCCGCCCATGTCGCTTACCAGACCGTCGGCATCCGGCCATCCGAGCAGCACGCCCTTGGCAGAAAGACGCGCCTCTTCCGCGCCGGTGGCGATGTGGATCTGAAGCCCCGTCTCCCGCTCGACCTGATCGCAAAAGGCGGCGCCGTCCTCCGCATCCCGGACCGCCGCCGTTGCCACCGCGATCATGCCCGAAAGATCCATTTTCGCCGCGAGCGCCGTGAATCGGTGCAGCGCCGCAAGCGCCCTGACGCGCCCGTCGGGATTCAGCCGGTTGG
>JAUIHM010000104.1 GCA_030432315.1 Alphaproteobacteria bacterium
CGCTCGCCGCCAACAACCACGCCTATGTCCATGGCGGGTATTTCCCGTGGCGGCGCGAGCTTCTTTCCGCGGGGATCGAGCTTTACGAGGCCCGCGCCGATGCGGCGATATCCCGCGTCACCGGCGCGCCCGCGCATCTGACCATGCACACCAAGGGGGCGGTGATCGACCGGGCCGAGGTTCTGGTCAGTTCCATGAATCTCGATCCCCGGTCGATCGAGCTGAACACGGAAATCGGCCTGTTCATCGACTCTCCCGAACTCGGCGCGCAGTTCGCCGAAGCGGTCACCTCCGACCTGCCCGATTTTGCCTATGCGGTGGCGCTGGATCCGGAGGGGCGGATCATCTGGCGCGAAGGCACGGGACCGGAGGCGACGCTGCACCGCTCCGAACCGGGCGCCGGGATCTTCGCCCGCCTCACGGCGCTTCTGACCGCGCTCCTGCCGGTGAAAAGCCAGCTTTGAGACGCGCGCCCGGCCACGCCCGGCTCTGACGCCTTGAACCGGACCGCCGCCGCTGCCATCTTCTGCGCAGAGCCAGCCGTCCTGCCAGCCTGAAATTTCGAGAAAGGCCCTTTCATGCAGCTCAAGAAATCGGTTCAGGACGCCCTGAACGCCCAGATCAACAACGAACTCGCCGCCTCCTACAGCTATCTGGAAATGGCGATCTGGTTCGAGGCCCGCACGCTGCCTGGCTTCGCCGCCTGGTTCTATGCCCAGTCCGACGAGGAAAAACTTCACGCGCAGAAATTCATCGACCACGTGATCAAACGCGACGGCGAAGTGAAACTCTCCAGCATCAGGGCCGCCGGCCACAGCTTTCAGTCGGTGGCCGGGGTGATCAAGACCGCCCTCGCCCAGGAAGAGGCCGTCAGCGCCGACATTCTCAACCTGCACGCGCTGGCCGCCAAGGAAGGCGACATCGGCACCCGCAACCTGCTGGAATGGTTCGTCACCGAACAGGAAGAGGAGGAAGACACCTTCCGCACCCTCCGCGACGATCTCGAAGCGATCGGCGAAGACGGCTGGAAACTGCTCGAATACGACAAACGCCTCACCCGCCCCGCCCCGGCAGACACCGGCGCCGCGTAACTGCCGGGCGTCCAGATAAACAGCCCGTCCGGACGCTCACCGCCTTCCCGCCGTCAAGAGGTCCGCTACCAGCCTCCCCCGTCCGGGACAAAGTCCCGGACAGCGCACGACCTCCCCCCGGAGGGCGCTTCACGCCCTCCAGGTCGAGCACTGTCCTCCGTCACTCCTCCAACCCGACCAGCTTCCCCTTCACCCGATCCCGCGCCGCCCGCCCGTCAATCTCCCGATCCCCCATCGCTTCAAACGCCAACCCCAGATTCTCCAGCGTCATCGCCCAGTCCACCGGCTGCGCCTCCCGCGTGTAGACCTCCAGCGCCGCGCGAAACGCCGTCACCGCCCCGGCCAGCAGATCCGCCCCCGCCGCTCCCTCGACCCGTGCCGCCTGGGCCCGAAGTGCGTTGGCGAGGTTGTTCTGCGTCATCGCCCAGTCCACCGGCTGCGCCTCCCGCGTGTAGACCTCCAGCGCCGCGCGATACGCCGTCACCGCTTCGGCCAGCAGATCCGCCCCCGCCGCTCCCTCGACCCGTGCCGCCTGGTCCGAAAGTGCGTTGGCGAGGTTGTTCTGCGTCCCCGCCCAGCTCACCGGCTGCACTTCCGGCGTGTAGACAGCATCGTTCCGGCGATACGCCTCAATCGCCCGCAACAATCCTGCACCCCCATACCGAAGCCCGTGGCCGTAAAGCCGCAAGGCCCCGTTCCACCGCGCTGTCGCCTCCTCCATCCTGTCCACCCCTGTGAACAGCATCGCCCCCGCTTCAAAGCTGTCCGCCGCCGCGTCCGCATCACCTTCGAGCAACCATGTCTCCGCCTTCAGCCCATACATCTCCACCGCCGGCCGCAGCGCCGCGACCGCCACTTCCTTCACCTGCAACTCCAGCGCCTCATCCAACCGCGCCCGCGCCCCGGCAAAATCCGCCGCCTCAATCGCCGCTTCCACCGCTGCCCGCACATTGGCAATCCGCGCATTGCCCTCATCGAGCTTCGCCGCCTGGGCCTTGAGGTCCTTCCACTCCCGCGCCTTGTCCCTGAGGAACGCCTCCAGGTCCCCCACCGGCGCATCCGGGTTGTCGTGCCCGAACCGCATCGCCAGGTTCTCGAACGCATCCCGTGGAACCGAGGTATCCAGCCGGTCGATCAAACCATCGACCTTCCGGGTCAGTTCCCGAACATCCTCCCCCAGCAACCCGATCCGCCGCGCCTGCTCCAGCGAGAGTTCTAGCCGGAAGCCCCGGTAAAACCCCTCCTGCTCCATCGCTGCCGACAGACCGGCGGATATCAGCCCGGTGGCATATTCAACCGCAATCTCCGAATGATGCTGCTGCACGGTGATGCCCAGCTTCGCAAGCATCAGCCGCGTCGCCTCCTGCGGGAATTTCTCGCGCGCAAACGCGGTCTCCGCCAGCGCCGCTTTGTCGATCAGACAGTTCCCGGCCTCCGCCCGAATCTGCGCATTGACCGCCGCCACCGCCTCCCGGTCCAGGGTATCCAGCGGCCGTTTCTCCCACTCTTTTTCCCAGGTCCTTTGGACCCGGCCAAAGACCCGGTCACATTCCTTCGCGAGTTCCATCCGCCGCCCGAGCACCAGCGCCGCCACGCCACCCAAAGCCGTCGCTGTCGCAATCCCGCCACTCGGATCGCCAAATGCCAGTGCCGCCCCGCCGACACACAGCGCCGATATGTCCCTGAGAATTTCGCCTGACATGAAATACCCCTCACCCCAATCCGCGGACCCTACGCGAAAGGTGAAGAATCCCCTAACCCGATTCCCCAAAACCCCGCCGGCGTTAACCTTTGGCGGTGGCCAAAACGTCGGTATCGGTAGGGTATCGAAAGGGTACCGGAAGGGTATCCGCACGCCACCGGCAAAATCCGTGGGTTAACGGCGCGCTCAGCCCCCGATGCCAAAGAACTCGCAGATCGGCCGAACCTGCCCGTCGAGCATGTGCCGCCCCTCGACCACCCGCAGACCGCGCGCCGCCGCCGCCTCGATCAGCGCCGTGCGCGGCGGCTTCATCACCGCCTCCGCCACCACGCACGATGCGGACAACACACTGGGATCAAACGGCAAATTCCGGTCGTCGCCCATACCCACCGGCGTTGCATTGACCGCAAGGTCATGCCCCTTGCCCGGCCACCCGCCTTCGATCGCGCCACCATAAAGCACCCCGAGCCGCCGAACCGCGTCCCGAACCCGCGCCGCATCCATGTCACTGATGCTGACCCGCGCCCCATGCCCCAGCAAAGCCTCGGCAATCGCCAGCCCCGCACCCCCGGCACCCACCACCGCCACCCGCCAGCCGGACACGGAAAACCCCTGTGATTCCAATCCGTTGACGAAGCCGATCCCGTCCAGCAGCTCCGCTTCCCAGCCCTCCGGATGCGGCCGCAGCACATTCGCCGCCCCCAGCGCCCGCACCCTCGGCGACGCCAAAACCGCCAGCTCCGCCGCCTGCATCTTGTGCGGCACCGTCACCACCACCCCGGCGAAATTGCCGCAAAGCCGCAACCCCGCCAGCAGGTCCGCAAGCCCCGAAGGTGCCACATCCAGCGGCACCATCACCGCCTCAATCCACTTCGCCGCGAACAGCGCATTGAATACCGCCGGCGAGCGCGCCTGGCCGACCGGATGACCGACGATTGCGTAAACCTTTGTGGCGGATGACATTTTACCGCTCCGCCGGCCGGCCGAGAATGATGTCCGCGGCCTTCTCAGCTATCATGATCGTCGGCGCATTGGTATTGGCGCTGATCTCGTTCGGCATCACCGAACTGTCGCAGATCCGCAACCCCTCTACGCCCCGCACCTTCAGCTCAGGCGTCACCACCGCCATCTCATCGACGCCCATTTTGCAGGTGCCCACCGGATGATAGTCGGTCTTGGCCCATTCCCGCACATAGGCCGCCAGATCCTCATCCGTCCGCGCCTCCGCCCCCGGCATCCGCTCCCGCGCCACAAACGGTGCGAAATCCGGCTGCGCCATCACCTCCCGCGCCAGCTTCAGCCCCTCCACCGCCATGCGCCGGTCGTAGGGATCGTCGAGGTAATTCGGATCGATCAGCGGCGCGTCCTCCGCCCGCGCCGAGGCCAACCGCACCGTGCCGACACTGCGCGGCCGCAGCAGGTTGGAATAGAGGCTGACCCCGTACCCCTTGATCCGCATCATCCCGTGATCCACCACATAGGCGGGCAGAAAGTGCAGCTGTGTGTCCGGCCGGGCCGACGCCGGATCGACCCGGGCAAACGCCCCCGCCTCAACAATGTTCGTCGTCACCGGCCCGTTGCGGTAGATCGCGTATTGCAGCGCCCACGCCGCCTGCCGCAGATACTGGTCCGAGCCGCTGTAGGAATGCGGCCCGGTCATGTCATAGACCGTATAGCAGTCCAGATGGTCCTGGAGGTTCTCCCCGACACCGGCGACATCGGCGACAATCGCAATGCCATGGTGCGCCAGGTGTTCCGCCGGTCCAATCCCCGACAGCATCATCAGCTTCGGCGAACCGATCGCGCCCGCCGTGACAATGACCTCCCGTGACGCCCGCGCCTGTTCGACCCTGCCGTCTTTCAGCGCATACTCCGCCCCGACCGCACGACCGTTCTCGACAATCACCCGCAGCACCTGGGTCCGGGTCAGAACCGTCAGGTTCTTTCGCCCCCGCGCCGGACGCAGATAGGACACCGCCGCACTGCCGCGCCGCCCGTCGCGCGTCGTGGTCTGGTGATAGCCGACGCCTTCCTGGTCCGCGCCGTTGAAATCATGACTGTAGGGCAGACCGGCGCGCTGGGCGGCACGGATGAACGTCGCGGTAATCGGCAGCGGGCTGATCGGATCGGACACGCGCAGCGGCCCGCCGGTGCCGTGATATTCGTTGACCAGCCGCACATTGTCCTCGGCCCTGCGAAAATACGGCAGAACGTCGTCCCAGCCCCACCCTTCGGCCCCGGACTCCGCCCATTCGTCATAGTCGTCCCGATGGCCGCGCGTGTAGATCATCGCATTGATCGACGAGCCGCCGCCGAGCGTCTTGCCCTGTGGATACCACATGTCCCGGTTGTTCAGGTGTTTTTGCGGCACCGTTCGGAACCCCCAGTTGACCCGGGGTCCCGACAGTTTGGTAAATCCCGCCGGCACATGGATCAGCGGATGGCTGTCCGCATACCCCGCTTCCAGCAGCAGTACTTCGGCCCCGCCCTCCGACAGCCGGGCCGCCAGCACGCAGCCCGCCGAGCCGCCACCGGCAATCACGTAGTCATACGTCCGGCTCATGGCACCACCGCCGGCGCCGGAATGTCGCGAAACAGCCGCGCGTCCATCGGCTTCGGCCCGCGCACGATCGGTGCGAAATCCATACGGTCGAGAATGTCCGTCTGCAAATCCACCCCCGGCGCAATCTCGGTCAGTTCAACGCCCTCGGGGGTCAGCTCGAACACCGCCCGTTCGGTCACGTAGGTCACCCGCTGGCCCCGCCGCACCGCTTCGCTGCCGCTGAAGGTCACGCCTTCGACGCGGGCGACCAACTTCGTCACCTCGCCGTGCCGGTCAATGCAAAGTGTGCCGTCCCGCACCGAAACCCGGGTGCCCTTGGCATCAAACGAGCCGCAGAACACCACCCGCTGCGCCCCCTGGCTGATGTCGATGAACCCGCCGGGCCCGCTGATCTGGCCGCCGAAATGCGACACGTTGACCGAGCCGGTCCCGTCCATTTCCGCCAGCCCGAGAAAAGTCTGATCCAGCAGCCCGCCGGAATAGAGGTCGAACTGATCGGCCGAACTCATGATCGCCGCCGGATGCGCGCCGCTGCCGAACAGATCGCCGGTCAGAAGCTGGCCGTTGTGAATGCCCTGCTCGATGGTGAACCAGTAATCCGCCCGCGCGCCGCGCCGTGCGACGATCTCCGCCACCCCGGCCGACATGCCAAAACCGAAATTGACCGTCGCCCCCTTCTGCAGCTCCTCTGCCGCCCGTTCTGCCACGATCCGCCGCACGATATGGCTCTCGGGCATGGTGTCGAACCGCTCTTTGCCATCGGACAACCCGGCCAGCGCCGGATTGTAGGGGCCGAAATAGGTCTGTTTCTGCCCGGGGCAGGGCAGGACGTAATCGACCAGATTGCCCGGTACCGTCACTTCCCGCGGCCGGATTGACCCGGCCCCGACCTGTTCCCGCACCTGGGCAATGACGATACCGCCGCTGGCCTTGGCCGCCAGGGCAATCGCATAGCTGTCAAGATCGGCCGGTTCCTCACGCGCCGAAATGTTGCCGCGCGGATCGGCACAGGTGCCGCGGATCACCGCAACATCAACTTTGAATGGCAGGTAGCGCAGCACTTCCTCGCCGTCGATTTCCATCAGTTCCACAATCGGCTCCACCGCCGCCGCGTTGCACTTCCCACCCTGCTGGCGCGGATCGCAGAACGTGCCGAGACCGACATGCGTGAACAGACCAGGCCGCTTGGCGCCGATCTCGCGAAACAGATGCGTCAGTACCCCGGACGGCAGGCAATAGGCGGCGATCCTGTTTTCCTGCGCCATCCGCAGCATCTCCGGCGACCAGATCCAGTGCCCGCCGATCACCTTCGAGACCATGCCCTCATGGGCAAACCGGTTCACGCCGGTATCCCTGCGGTTGCCCATGCCCAATGCGTGGATCAGCGTCAGACCGCGCGGCCGACCGGTGGCCAGAAATGCCCGCTCAAAGCTGCAGAACGCTTCATCCGGTTCCAAAAGTCCGCCCCCGGCGCCGGAAATCGCCACCGTTGCCCCGTCGGGCAGTGCCGCCACCAGACCGGTCAGACCGGCATCATCAACTACTTTCATCGCAAAAAACCCTCAATGCGCGCCGACAATATGGGCGACGACGTCCTGCATGGTGGTCTCGTCCCGGCGCTCGTCGGCGATCACCACACCCTGCCGCAGGGCAACAATCCGGTCCGCCACCTCGAACACATCGGTCAGCCGGTGACTGATCAGGATCACGGCAATGCCCCGCGCCTTCAATTCCTTGATGAGCTGCAGGACGTGCTCGATCTCGCGCACCGCCAGCGCCGCGGTCGGTTCGTCCATGATGACGACCTTGGGCGAGAACGTCAGCGCCCGGGCAATCGCTACCGACTGCTGCTGTCCTCCGGAAAGATTGCCGACCTGAATGTCGACCGAAGGCAACCGCGCGCCCAGCTGGCGGATCATCTCCTCCGCCTGGTCGCGCGCCGTCTTGAAGTCGATGATCCCGGTTTCGAACCCCAGGACTTTTCGGGTCGGCTCGCGGCCGAGGAAGATGTTCGCGGTCACGTCCTGCTGGCTGGCCAGTTCGAGGTTCTGATAGATCATCTCCACCCCCAGCCGGCGAATGTCACCGGGCGGGGTACCGTTGATGGTCTGCCCGTCCAGCACCACCTCACCGTCGCTGGCCGCATAAACACCGGTGATGATCTTCATCAGCGTGCTTTTCCCGGCCCCGTTGTCGCCGACGACGGCCACACATTCGCCCGCACCGAGATCGAACGACACGCCGCGCAACACTTCGACCGCGCCAAAGTTCTTCTTGATGTCCCTGAGCTGCAACATCCCGGTCACTCCCTCTCGCCCTTGGCCAGCTGATCGAGCCAGACCGCCACAACCAGAACGATGCCGATCGAAATCTGCTGCCAGAACGACGGGATCGCCAAGAGATTAAGCCCGTTCTGCAAGACCCCCATGATCAGCGCCCCGATCACCGTGCCGAAGACCGTCGCCCGGCCTCCAAACAGGTTGGTGCCACCGATGATCGCCGCGGTGATTGCCGCCAGTTCGAAGTTCATCCCTGCGGTCGGATCGCCCGCATTGACCCGCGACATGGTCAGCAGCCCGGCCAAGCCCGCCATCAGCCCCGAGAGCATGTAGATGCGGATCCGCAGCCCGCGCACTGGCACGCCCATCGCCCGTGCGCCCCGCTCATTGTCGCCGATCACCAGCGTGTGGCGGCCAAACCGCGTCATCGACAGCAGCAGATGCAGAACGATTGCCGTCAGCACGAACACGATCGCCGGCACCGGAATTCCCGCCACCCGCCCCTGGCCGAGCCAGAGCAGCGGCTGCGGCAGACCGTAGACCGCCTGACCGTTGGTCATCAGCAGGGCCACGCCGCGTGCCACCCCCATCATGCCAAGGGTCACGACGAACGCCGGCACCCGGCCGAACGTGATCACCAGCCCGTTGATCCAGCCTGCGAACGCCCCGGCGAGCAGACAGGCGGGAATGGCAAACCACCAGGGCAGGCCCAGTTCCGAGCCGAAGATCGCTCCCACCACCCCGGCAAACGCCAGTATCGACCCGACCGAAAGATCGATCCCCGCCGAACCGATCACGAACGTCGCCCCCAGCGCCAGAATGCCGATGGTCGAGGTGGCGAGGACGATGTTGAAGAGGTTCGCGGTGGTGAAGAAATACGGCGAGCCGAACGACATCACCGCGATCAGCACCGCCAGAACGATCAGCGATTCGATCCTGACCGAACTGCGCCTGATTTTTGCCGGTGCGCGGGGCCGCCCCGGCGCAATGGATTTGGTCGCTGACATGACTGCAGCCTCTTCGCGTAAAATGGCAGTGTCGGAGCGGCCCGTCCGGGACCGCTCCCGAACCGGTCCGGTCAGCGCAGGTACTGCACCATCTCGTCGGTTCCGTCCTCAAGCGCCTGCTGCGTTATCACCGCCTGGCCCGTGCCCTGGTAGCTGTCGAGTTCGGTGCCGTTGGTGAAGTGGTCATTCAGCAGTTCGACCGAAACCTTGCCCACCAGATAGGGAAACTGTCCCACCGTCGGCGTCAGACGCCCCGCACAACAGGTTGATGAACGGCCCCAGCGCCTGCGGGGCGAGCGCGCCCATCAACTCAGCGGTGCGTGCGGCAGGCCGGAATCCGGCGAGCGCTTCGAATTGACGGTTTCGCAGGAAGTAAGCGCCGCGCAGACCAATGATCTTTCGGGGGTCCAAAGTCCCGTTATTATTACCCGCTCCCTGCAAACAACATTGTCGCTGAATGACGGCGAAACGGTCCTACTGGGCGGTATGATCTCGGAAAATTACAGCAGCGGGGACTCGGGCATTCCTTACCTCAAGGATATTCCGCTTCTTGGCAGTCTGTTCAAAAATCAGTCGTCATCCGTTGATCGCACGGAACTTATTATCCTGATTACACCCTATATCATCGACGGCCCCGAAACCGCCCGTCAGGTGCGTGACG
>JAUIHM010000185.1 GCA_030432315.1 Alphaproteobacteria bacterium
CCGGGTCGCGCACCTGGTAGCCAAAGACCGTTCCTCCCACCCCGCGCAACGCCGCCTTGCGCATCATCACCGGCAGGTCGTGGCCGAAAAAGACGTTGTCTCCCAATACCATGGTAGATGAAGCTCCACCAAGGAACTCCTCCGCCAGCAGATAGGCCTGGGCCAGGCCCTCCGGTTTCGGCTGGGTGATGTAGGAGAACTTCATCCCCCACTGCGACCCGTCCTTCAGCAGTTTCTGGAACTGCTCCTGGTCGTCCGGGGTAGTGATGATCGCGACTTCCCGCAACCCCGACAGCATCAGCACCGACAGCGGATAGTAGATCATCGGCTTGTCAAAAAGCGGCAACAACTGCTTGGAAAGTGAATGGGTTATCGGATAAAGCCGCGTGCCAGATCCGCCCGCGAGAATTACGCCCTTCCGGCCCGTTTCATCGGTTACTGCGTCAATCATTCCACCAACTCTCTCAACTCGTCAATCACATCCACAAGCGCCGGACGCCAGTCCGGCTGTTCGATTCCGTAAGCCGCCCGGATCGCCGAACAGTCGAGCACCGAATGCTCCGGCCTGCGCGCCTTTGTCGGCCATTGATCACTGGTGATCGGATGGACGACCGGCAACCGGTCCCAGCCACTTGTTCTAAAGATTTCAATGGCAAAATCCGACCAGGTTGTCGACGGAACCGCGGAGAAATGAAAAATGCCAGCCGTGCCGACCCCGCGCTTCCATGCGTCGGCGACGGTCCAAAGCGCGTTTGCAATGTCCCTTGCCGCGGTCGGTCCGCCATGCTGGTCACAGACCACACGCAACTCATCGCGCGCCCTTCCCACCCGCAACATGGTTTTGACAAAATTGCTGCCATGCGCGGAAAAGACCCATGCGGTCCGCAGGATCACCGTATCAGCGCCGGACGCGAGAACGGCCTTTTCGCCGGCAAGTTTGCTTTCACCATAGACACTTACCGGACCCACCGG
This sequence comes from Alphaproteobacteria bacterium, assembly GCA_030432315.1. GTDB lineage: Bacteria > Pseudomonadota > Alphaproteobacteria > Rhodobacterales > Rhodobacteraceae > Amaricoccus. Next base: position 973 of record JAUIHM010000185.1, read on the forward strand.
ATCGCTCTCGACCTTTGCCGGCCCCGGCAGTCCGGTAAAGACGTAATCGGTGGAAAGATGCAGAAACGGGATCGACTTCGCAGCACAGGCCGCCGCCATCGCCGCGGGCGCCGCAGCGTTGACGGCAAAGGCGGCCTCGCGCTCGTCCTCCGCCTGGTCGACGGCCGTATAGGCCGCGGCATTGATGACGATATCGCAGTCGCGGCTCAGCACCGCGTCCGACACAGCGTCGGTTTGGAACAGATCGACCTCGGCCCTGCCGAGCGCAGTGAAATGCAACCCGCGGGCCCCGCCCGTACGGACAAGCTCACGGCCGACCTGGCCATTGCTGCCGAATATCAGTGCACGCATTACCGGCCTGCCTGTTTTAGCCCCAAACGTTCGAGCCTGTGGCCCCGCTGCTGAATGGCCTGCCACCACTCCGGGTTTTCCAGATACCAGGAGACCGTTTTCCGCAGCCCCTGTTCAAGGGTAACGGACGGAGACCAGCCCAGTTCCCTGGATATCTTCGAGGCATCGATGGCGTAGCGGAAATCGTGGCCGGGACGGTCGGTAACGAACCGGATCAGGCGATTGTGCGGTCCACCGGACGGGTTCAACTCGTCCATCAGGGTGCAGATCCGTTCAACGATTTCGAGGTTGCGCGCTTCGGCATTGCCGCCGATGTTGTAGCTTTCTCCGAGGCGACCGAACTGTGCGACGAGAAGCAGCGCCGTTCCATGGTCCTCGACAAACAGCCAGTCA
>JAUIHM010000186.1 GCA_030432315.1 Alphaproteobacteria bacterium
GACCGATACCCTGCGAGAGGGCGAAGTTCTCGCCTTGCCGCGTTCGGTGGGTGCAGGCAGCGGCGTGGATATCGCATCAGTTGCCGGAGCCGCCATTGATCAGGCCCCTGAAACGGGGGGCGTCCGGACAACGACGCTGGAGCCTGCCAAGCCAGCCCCGGCGCCGGTCGCAAGCGGGCCGGAACCAGTCCGCCACAAGGTCAAGCGCGGCGAAACCGCGTATACGATTTCACGCCTCTACCAGGTGCCGGTGGAATCGCTGGCGGAATGGAACGGCCTTGGGTCTGACTTCACCGTGCGTGAAGGTCAGTTTCTGTTGATCCCGGTCAAAAACCAGCCCGCCCCACGTCAAAGCGCTGCTGTGGCACCGGTTGCGGCCACCGAGGTAACCGAGCCGGGGCAGGGATCGCCGACGCCGACGCCTCCAAGTGCCACGCAGCCCTTGCCCGACGAAAAGGTCGCGCCGCTGGTTGAAGCCCCTGATGTGACGGCCGAAGCCCCGACGAACACGCGATCTTCGGCCATGTCGCTGCCGGTCAGCGGCACCATCATCCGCGGCTATAAAAAGGGCAAGAACGAAGGTATCGACATTGCTGCGGCCCCTGGCACAGCCGTCAACGCGGCTGAGGCCGGAACCGTTGCGGCGATTACCGCGGACGCGGATCAGGTGCCGATCATCGTTCTCAAACACAAAAACGATCTGCTGACGGTCTATGCCAATGTCGATGACATCACCGTCAAGAAAGGGGATCGTGTGCGCCGTGGACAAAAGCTGGCGCAGTTGAGGGGCGGGGATGATGCCTATGTGCATTTCGAGGTACGCAAAGGGTTTGAATCGGTGGATCCGGATCCCTACCTGAAATGAGGGCGTATGGCCCGTTTCGGGCCATGCCTTCGGCGGGAGTATTTTTGAAAAGATGAAGTGCGTCAGGCGTTTGGGTCGTAGTCGCTCAGGCGCTTGCCAGGTTCGTCTGCGAAGATCTCTGGCAGCGGCGAGACGGATTCGATCAGGTCGATACGGAAGACGCGGAAACCGTTGCGCAGTTCGCACCATGCGGTAAGTGTCCAGACGCGGCCCCAATACTCCATGTGAAGCGGACGGATGGTGCGTTCGGTCAGAACGCCGTCAATGCGACGGTAGGACAGCTGAAGTTTCTGGCGTGATTTGATCGCGGCGCGGATCGGAGCCATATGCGCAAGTCCGCGGGCTGCATCGGCAAAAGGGTAGACCGCGAATTTCCAGCTGTCGGCTTCGGCCACAACCTGTGTGGGCAGAACGGCATCGATCTTGTCTGCCAGGGAGTTTGCGGCGGCTTTCAGCTCTGGATCCGCGGCCTCGGCCACGATGGCCATACCGAGGTTCAAGGCCTCGAGCTCGGCCGGGGTCAGATTCAGCGGCGGCAGGGTGATCTGCTCGCGCACCATGTAACCCACGCCGCGCTCTCCTTCGACCGGAACGCCCGAGGCGACCAGTGTGTCCATGTCGCGATAGATGGTACGGACCGACACTTCCAGCCGGTCCGCGATGTCCTGCGCGCGGTGCAGTTTGCCATCGCGCAGGATCTGGATGATATCGAACAGGCGGTCAGTTCGGCGCATGACACGCCGTCCGGACCGCGCCTAGGCAGTCATGTTCCATAATACAGCCTCATGGCGCATCTGAACGCTTTCAGGGTTG
>JAUIHM010000187.1 GCA_030432315.1 Alphaproteobacteria bacterium
GTCGGCGATGACGGGCGGGAAAAGGTCATGGAGGAGCTCGCCGCCTATCACGGCGACGCCTGGGAAAAGGGAAAAAAGGCCGGGCTTCTCGCGTCGCTCGACCGCATGAAGCAGCAGGGCCATTCCGATTCCTTCGGTGAATGGCGCAGCGAACATAATGCAATCGGCATTCCGCTGCATGACCCGTTGACCGGGGATATCTACACGCTGAGCGTGGGCGGTAATGCCTTCAATCTGTCGCCCGAACGGTTGGGGCGGGAACATTTGCCGAAACTCCTGAGTGCGGCGCAGGACATCGCGGCGCTGGGCGGTGGGCCGTTCTGACGGCGCGGCCCGCTGTTCTGGCCGAGCACTTAGAATAACATATTTTTCAACGCTCTAGAAAGAACCTCCGCTTGGGGTGGATGGTGCTCGTTTCTAATAATTTTGTATTGTGGAATTAAATTTCATTTGTATAGTTTGCCGCAGACGGCGACCCGCCGTCCGCTTGTTCTGGGAGGATCGAAAGCATGCTCGGATTGCAGGGAAAAACCGCGCTGGTTTCTGGCGCGGCGGATGGCCTGGGAGAGGCGATTGCCGCACGACTGGCGGCGGACGGCGCCCGCGTGGCGGTGCTGGATCGCAGCGCCGAGGCAATCGCGCTGTCCAAGGCCCGTCCGGCGATGGAAGGCGTGCATTTCGAACAGGTCGATCTGACGGATGCGGACGACATTGCGGCTGCATTGGCGCGACTGGCAGATGCCGGTCTTGCGTTTGACATTCTGGTTAACAACGCCGGCGGTTCGCTGCACACGCCACGCGCTTTCGTGGAGGAAACCGACGAGGATTGGGAGCGGGTCATGAACCTGAATGTCACGGCCGCTGTGCGCCTGATCCGCGCTATTGTTCCGGGGATGGTCGCGTCGGGCTACGGCCGTATCATCAACCTGGGGTCCAAGGCCGGGCGCTATGGCAGCCTGTTCACCGGGGCCAACTATGTCGCGGCAAAAGGGGCGGTACAGTCCATGACCCTGCAGCTCGCGCAGGAGTTCGGTCCGCAGGGGATCACCTGCAACGCGATTTGCCCCGGCGCGATCCTGACGCCGCGGGTCGAGCGTTTGCTGAACGAACGTCAGACACCGGAAGAGCGTGCGCGCGTCCTCGAGAGCATTCCGGTGCGCCGTCATGGCACGGTCGAGGACGTGGCTGCGGCGGTGGCCTTTTTCGCTTCGGACGACGCCGGGTTCATCACCGGTCAACTGCTCGACGTGAATGGCGGACAAGGGATGGCATCATGACCTGAGCCAATCGCAGCCTGCGGTGCGGACCGGGTTGAGGTGATGGACCCGCCCCGGCGCATCTCGGCTGCAAGAACTATCCCGACACCAACGGATTTCGCGGGCGGGCGACAGGCGTGCCCGGTGCAGATCCTTTGTCCGAACGATGCCCGCGACGTTGCGGGCCACCAGATTTCAGCCGCTTTGGCGGCGCAGCAGAAACAGGAGAGCTATCCATGAAAATGACCACCGAAGAGGCCTTTGTGAAGGTGCTGCAACGGCACGGGATCGAACATGCGTTTGGTATCATCGGCTCGGCCATGATGCCGATTTCCGATCTGTTCCCCGCCGCCGGGATCACGTTTTGGGACTGTGCGCACGAAGGCTCCGGCGGCATGATGGCCGACGGTTATACACGG
>JAUIHM010000105.1 GCA_030432315.1 Alphaproteobacteria bacterium
CGTTGTCGCACTGCTCGACCATCTGGGGCTGGAACAGGCGGCGATCCTTGGCACCTCGCGCGGCGGGCTGATTGCAATGACCCTGGCGGCGTTTGCGAAGGACCGGCTGCTTGGGGTGATGCTCAATGACGTCGGTCCGGCGATAGATCCGGTGGGCATGGGGCGGATCATGACCTATCTGGGCATACAGCCGTCATGGGAGACGCTGGACGAGGCGGCTGCGGCCTATGAAGCGGCGTCGGCTAAGGATTTTCCCGGCGTGGATGCGGCAAAATGGAAGTGGTTTCTCGGTCCCGGCTGGCTGCAGACCCCGATGGGCATTCACATGCGTTATGACCCGAAGCTGCGGGACGCGGTGGCGGAGGCGCTGGCGAGCGGTGAAACGCCGGACCTCTGGCCGCTGTTCGACATGCTGGAAGGTCTGCCGCTGGCGCTGCTGCGGGGAGAGAATTCCGATCTGCTGAGTGCGGAGACCGCGGCGGAGATGCAGCGGCGGCGTCCGGACATGGCCTTCACCCTGGTTGCGGACCGCGCGCACATTCCGTTTCTCGATGAACCGGAGAGCGTGGCAGCGATCCACGGTTTTCTGAGAAAGCTCGGGGCATGACGGACATCGGCGATATTCGCGCCGCCGCGGAGCGCGCCCGTGGACATATCCACCGCACGCCGCTGCTTGAGGCGGAGGCGTTGAACCGGCTTGCCGGACGCCGGGTGCTGATAAAGGCCGAGTGTCTGCAGATCACCGGATCGTTCAAGGCGCGCGGGGGCTGGGCTGCGGTTTCGGCGCTGGACCCGGAAACGCGCAGTCGCGGAGTTCTGGCCTATTCGTCAGGGAATCACGCACAGGGTGTGGCGCGGGCCGCGGCCGCGTTCGGCATTCCGGCGGTCATCATCATGCCCGCGGATGCGCCGGTGGTGAAGGTCGAGGGGACGCGGGCCTGGGGGGCGGAGGTCGTGACCTATGACCGGAAGAACGAAAGCCGCGAGGAAATCGGCGCGGCTTTGGCGGAGAAGCGGGGTCTGACGCTGGTCAAGCCCTATGACGATCCGAACGTGATCGCCGGTCAGGGAACCGCGGGGCTGGAGATTGCCGTGCAGGCGGCGGAGGCGGATGTGCGCGAGGCGGACGTTCTGGTCTGTTGCGGCGGTGGTGGCCTGTCGGCCGGGATCGCGCTGGCATTGGAAGCGGATGCGCCGGGGCTGCGGCTGCGTACGGTGGAGCCGGAGGGGTTCGACGACACCGCCCGTTCACTGGTGGCGGGAAAGCGCCTGGAAAACGGCAGCCTGACCGGATCGGTCTGCGATGCGATCCTCACACCGTCGCCCGGGGAACTGACGTTCCCGGTTTTGCAGCGGCTTGCAGGGCCGGGGATCCGGGTCACCGATGCGGAGGCGCTGCAGGCGGTGGCGCTGGCGTTCCGTCATCTGCGGATCGTGGTGGAGCCGGGCGGCGCGGTGGCATTGGCGGCTGCGCTGTTTCACGGCGACGGCATTGGCGGGGACACGGTGATTGCAGTGGCCAGCGGAGGCAATGTCGACCCGGATCTGTTCGCGGAGGTGATCCGGGCGGCCTGAGCGGCACGGACGTGGCCCGAAGTCAAAGGCCACGTCAGGAACGGCCGGTGTGGCGTCAGGGCAGCGTCGGGGCGATGATGTGCAGGGCCCGGATGGCGATCCCCGGCGTAGCACCTGGCATGGATTCGGTGAAAATGCGCTCCATGGTCCCGTTCACGTAAAGCTGGCTGAGGGCGCGGTCGACGGCGAGGCGGAAGTCGTCGTCGTTGCGCGGCAGGGCGAGCCCCTGTTTCTCAATCGTCAGAATGTTGTCGGAAACGCTGAACGACGTCGAGACGTCGCTGGAGAAAAACAGGTCCAACAGGATCGACTGATCGGCGAAGTAGGCTTCGATTTCAGATGTTTCCATCGCCGCGAGACCGGCACGGTGATCGTCGAAGGTGACGATTTCCGCGTCAATGCCTGCCGCTTCGAGTGAGTTCTCCAGCGTTTCGGCGGTGGTGGTGGCTGACCTGACGCCGACTTTCTTGCCCGCAAGGGCGGAGAGTTCCGGAGAGGCGCCGGTGGGCAGCATCACCGCCGTTCCGTCCACATAGGTCGGAATGGAGAAATTGACCTTCTCCAGCCGGCTCAGGGTAATGGTTGCCGCTCCGCAGAGAATGTCGATTTCTCCGTCCGCGACCTTGTCGAAGCGGTTCGCGGAATCGACCGGGTAGAAGGTGGCCTTGAGTTCGGGGAGGGAAAATTCCGCTGCAAGAAGTTCGGCCACGCTCGCGCAGACCTTCGGGGTGTAGCCGGCCGGTACGTCGCCGTCTCCGAGATAGGATAGGGGCGCGGCATCGGTGCGAAACCCGAGACGCAGTTCGCCCGTTTCCTTGATTCTGTCGATGGTCTGCGCCAGAACCGGGGACGCGAACAGGGCCGCTGCGAGGGTCAGGGAGGTAATAAATCGCACCTTGGACTTCCTTCTTTTGCATGGTTTGGCGCAGCCTATCGCGTTTTTAAGCGGTGGTGAATCGGAATTGTCCGGGTCGGCCGGGCAGTTTGCTGAAATAACAGGGGAATTCTTCTGGTGCGGTGCCGGTGGTCTCGGTGTCAGGTCGGGCTGCCTTCGGGAGGAATGGCATCCGAGGGATCGGAGAAGGGTGTGGCGCCGAGTCCTTCGGCCTCTGCGGCGCGCCTGCCTGCGGGCAGGGTTTCGACGTGCCGCGCCAGTGCGTCGAGTGCCGGCCATCTGGACAGCTTGAACCACTCGGGCTGGTTTTTCGGGTAGATCGGCAGCCACCGCAGCATCGGGCAGAGGTAGAAATGCAGCATCGAGGTGTCGCGCCAGACCGGCTCGGTCGCTGCCGCGCGGTTTAGGATGTCGATCTGTGCCGCGATGTTTCGTCGGGTCCGGGTCGTGAGGTCCGCCTGTGCCTCCTGGCCTGCGACGTAGCGGTCAGGGTAGAACAGCAGGCGCAGCAGCGGGTGCAGGGTGTTTGAGAGGTTAAACAGCCACTTGAGAAATGCACCGCGCAGGGGATCCTTCGGCGCGGGGGCAAGCCGGCCGTGGCGGTCGGCGAGCCAGAGCAGAATTGCCGCGGTTTCGAACAGCGGCCCGTTCGGGGTTTCCAGCGCCGGGATCAGGCCGTTGGGGTTGATGCGCAGATATTCCGGGGATTTCTGGGCCTCAGCCGATCTGTCGAGGAGCACGGTTTCATAGGGGAGTTCAAGATGTTCGAGAGCCAGCCGTACGCAGAGCGAGGCGTTGTCGGGGGCATGGTGCAGGCGGTAGGTCATGGTCCGGCTTCCTTTCGTCCGGTGCGGCGAATCGTTGGTTAACGGGGCTTTCAGGGCCGGATTCGGCGGTATGAAACCGGTACCCTTCCGATACCCTTTCGATACCGACGCTTCCGGCGCCGCGCGGGGTTAACGCGGTGGAACAGTGTGCGACCGTGTCCGGATTACATCGCCGCAGCGTTGCCTCCCTTCGCCAGCCAGCGGGCGCAGTCCGCTCCGAGTTCTTCGACGGCGCGGGTTTCCCAGGCCGCCGCCTCGCGCGCGGTGAGGGTGCCGCGCCAGCGCCCGTTGGTTCCCTTGTTGACCAGCACGCCTTTCACCCGGTCGCGCATGTGGTCGAGGGTGGCGTGATCGAGGATGCGGCCGCGCATACCGGCGTCGAGCGGGATGCCGAGAAAGGCGGCCAGCCGGTCTACCTCGCCCGGCAGGTCCGCCTTGAGGTCGGCGTAGTGGATCAGCCGGACGTTGGGCAGATGCCGGACCGCCCACCAGCTGCGGATGTTGTCCCAGTAGCCGGTCATCGGGAAGCCGTTGCCCGCCACCCAGTCGCGGTAGAATTCGACCACGGTGTTGGTCGGCCGTTCGAGCGGCGGGCCGACCCGGCCGGGCACGGCGTTGACGTCGGTGAAGAAGTCCGGCCGTTCGTTGACGAAGTGGTTGTGCAGGCTCCAGGCAACGTCGCGGCCGTCGCGGGCAAGATACAGATAGCGGACGTTCTCCGACCAGGGCAGGGCGTCGGCGGGCAGATGGGTTTTTAGGAAGCGCCGGTGGGTCTGGGCTTCGATCCGGGCGATGGCGGCGTCGCGGTGCACCCGCATGTCCACCCAGGGCGACCGGGTTCCTAGATCAGAGAAATCTTCGCCGTCGAAGATCATCTGACCGACGATCTGCTGCGTCCAGGTGGTGCCGGACTTGGCGTAGCTGCCGATGATGATGTCATCGTCGCGCAGGGTGACCTGGTCCCAGATCGTGGAATCGGCGAGGGCGCTGCGGAAGATTCGCGGCGGGTCGGGCCTGCGGGCGTCGGTGGGGTTTGCCAAAGGTGGCTCTCCGGAGTTGTTTCAGGGAGTCTACCGAATGCAGCGCGGGTTTGTGAAGAAACCCGTTGCGTAGGGAGCGTTCGTTATCGCCTGGCCAGCGCGAAGACCGGTGGCGGTTGCGCCGGACCAAGCGGTCGTCCATTGAATGGAAGCTTTCGGCGACGGACAAAAACGGTCGTATCTGGCACGATTCCAGAATCCAATCGCAGATTGAACCTGACTGACGCTCTGCTTCGAGACCTCTATGAGTCAATCTACGTCAAACAAATTTAGAAGTGGAGTTCTCACCAAGGGTGCATTGCTTAGTGGGTTAGGCCCGAAAAAATCCTGCGAGAAGGCAGTTTGAATCTCGACGCGCTTCTCTGGAGACCAACAGTTCACCGCACGCGGTGAAACAAAAAAGTTTTCAGCACGGTCGAGCATCAGGCACGAAAGCTCATATTCCTTTTTCGCACCATTGGATCTAAGAAGTTTCGCTAGATATCTTGCTGCTCTTTGACTGTGCTTTTCCGCAAAACTAAAGAGAACAAGCGTCCGGTCCGGGCCAGTCGGGATCAAGTTCAAAATTAACGCCGGAAAGGGTTGGCCCCAATGTTTGAAGTCCATCGAGAAAAATGAGGATGAGGCTATGACGGGTGGCTTACCTTCAACAGCAAACTTGAGGTGCCTGACATTATTGAAACTCCTCGTGATCAACGGCTTGTCAAAAAATCTATATCTATACCTCCAAACGGCCCAAGCTTTAAGCATGTGCTGCGCCGCTTCACCGCCTGGTGCGCTTGGGCGATCCTTGGGGACGTCTCCGCGCTCTGCAAGCTGCAAGTACGCGGACTGTATTTTCATTGCGCCTTCAAGCACCGCGTGAAGTTCGCGAATGACAGACCGATAGGCAATCAAGAAAAGCTGTTCTCGATCGCGTTCATCGAGTCTTCTGTCGTCTATGGGCCTAAAAATCTGGTTGTCGTGTTCCGCGCAGAGGCCTTTGAACGTCGAGGCGTGGTTACGACCAACAAGCTTCAGAGCAACTACAGGCCTTTCATTCTCAATGTTGAACTTCATCTCATAAACATGATTTTCTTCTTCAATATGCGATAGTGCAGTCGCGTTCTGCACTGAGTGAGCGCGTATAGGATTCTTCGTGCAGGACAACAAAGGGTCTAGGCACTTTTCGTACTTCGCCTTGCTGAGCTTGAAAAAGTCCGCCTTCTTTTTGGGGTCCAATGCCATTGCCCACTTCCTTACACGGGATTCCCCGTTTGGCTCCTAGCCAATGAGCGTGCGGCCATTCGGGGCAGCGATCAAGCCACTTAACACAGTGGCAATGTTTCGTTTGGGCGACCGCAAGCTGCGCCATTATTTGCGCACAGATCTCAGTAGACGTCGTCGGTCAAACGTCGGCTCTATCCCCAACATTTCGGCTCGACCTGGCGCGACGCCGATGAGCCTGATCTTCGCCGCAATCGCAAGTGCTCTGCCGAGGTTGTTCGATCAGTCCGATGGCGTTCCTAACCCGGTCAGTTCTGTCATTCTCTATACGCGTTAATATCGCCAACACGTTAGTCGGGTCAGGAACCCAAGGCGAAACCAAGAAGGTCTCGGTCTGTTGGTGGGCGGCGGTTGGTGAAGTCGCTTGCCGAATTCTGACTAACGAGCGAAATTGGGCTCACAACGGACTTTCGCCGCAATCTGGTCTTTGTCTTCCTGATGCAGGTAGTTGACCCGACCTGAGGCGCACTATTGAGGTCCGACATGCCGATGGACTGGCCGAAGCCGGGATCTGTTTTCGCTTCGGGGCACAAAGGCGATCTCCCGCCGATCATCAGGCAGTGAGGGCAGTGCCCGGCCGCGGGCGGGAAGCGAAGCGCCCGCCCTGGGGGGCGGACGGGCGCTGCCCGGTGTGCCACCGGGCGTTGCGGCTGGATGCGTTCCGGGCCAAGCCATCCGGAGGTGGCGGCAGGATCGGTGCGCGGCTAGCCGTCCTGGCGGATTTTGAGGTTTTGCGGGTCCCAGGGGCTTTCTTCGGTGACGGTGGCGGGCCAGAGGCGGTTTTGCATTTTGACCTCGACTCTGGTGCCGGGGGCGGCGAGGGCCGGGGGGACGTAGCCCATGGCGATGGACTGGCCGAAGGCGACGGAGTAGCCGCCGGAGGTGAGGCGGCCGACCACTTGGCCGTTGGACCAGAGCGCTTCGCGGCCCCAGGGGTCGGCGTCGTCGGGGCCGTCGACCAGCAGGGTGACGCATTTGGCGCGGATGCCCGTCTCAACCATGGCGTCGCGTCCGTGGAAGTCCTTGGCAAGGTCGATGAAGCGGTCGAGCCCGGCTTCCTGGGGGGTGGCGTCGCGGCCCAGCTCGGTGCCGAAGGCGCGGTAGGATTTTTCCTGACGCAGCCAGTTCTGGGCGCGGGCGCCGACGGGGCGGAGGCCGAGGGGGTCGCCGGCTTCCATCAGCTGATCGAACAGGTGGTTCTGCATCTCGATCGGGTGGTGCAGTTCCCAGCCAAGTTCGCCGGTGTAAGCGACACGCAGGGCCATGACCGGGCACATTTTCAGCTCGATGTTGCGCATCGAGAGCCAGGGAAAGCGTTTGTTGGAGAGCGCCGTGTCCGGATCGGGGTCGCGGATCAGGTTTTTCAGGATGTCGCGGGACCGGGGACCGGCGAGGGCGAAAACGCCCCATTGTGTCGTGACGTCCTGTTCGTTGATGCGGCCGAATTCCGGCTCCTTTTCCATGATCGCCTTGTAGAGAAAATCCTGGTCGTAGGCGTGCCAGGCGCCGGCTGAAACGAGGTAATAGTCGTCTTCGGCCAGGCGGACGATGGTATATTCGCTGCGCGTGGTGCCGGCTGCGGTCAGGGCATAGGTGAGGTTGATGCGGCCGGTTTTCGGCAGTCGGTTGGTGGTGAACCAGTCGAGGAAGGCGGTGGCGCCGGGGCCGGAGATGCGGTGCTTGGTGAAGGCGGTGGCGTCGATCAGGCCCGCGGTCCCGCGGACGGCTTTCGCTTCGGCGACGGCGAAGGGCCACCAGCTGCCGCGACGGAAGGAGCGGGAGTCGTGGTCGGAGAAGTCGGGGATGGGCTGAAGTCCACCGGGGCGCGCGGCGTCCCGGATCGCTCCCGAACCGCCCCCGTCGTGCAGGATGTGCACCTTCGGCCCGGCGCCGGGGGCGATTTCGCCGTCACCCCCGGGTCGGGGGCGATCCTCTGTGCTTCCCGACGTGACCGCAAAGTAGTTCGGGCGCTCCCAGCCGTTGACGCAGCCGAACCGGGCGCCGCGGGCCTTCATGCGGTCATGGCAGGGCGTGGTGCGCAGCGGGCGTGCGGCGGGGCGCTCCTCGTCGGGGTGATGGAGGATGAAGACGTGATCGTAGCATTCCTCGTTCTTGCGGGCGGCGTATTCGGTGGTGATCCAGGAGCCGAACCGTTTGGGGTCGAGCGTGGCCATGTCGATCTCGGCCTCGCCCTCGACCATCATCTGCGCGAGATAGTGACCGGTGCCGCCGGCGGCGGTGATGCCGAAGGAGAAGCCCTCGGCGAGCCACATGTTGCGCAGGCCGGGGGCCGGGCCGACCAGCGGGTTGCCGTCGGGGGTGTAGCAGATCGGGCCGTTGAAATCGTCCTTCAGGCCGCAGGTCTCGGAGGAGGGGATGCGGTGGATGAACGACATGTATTCCGCTTCGATCCGTTCGAGGTCGAGCGGGAACAGGTCGGCGCGGAAGCTGTCGGGAACGCCGTGTTCAAACCGGGCCGGGGCGTCTTTCTCGTAGGGGCCGAGGATCCAGCCGCCGCGTTCCTCGCGCACGTACCAGTGGGCGTCGGCGTCGCGCAGGACCGGGTGTTCGGGGTTCGATTGACGGAACGCCGTGAGAGCGGGGTCGGGTTCGGTGACGATGAACTGATGCTCGACCGGGATGGCGGGGAGCTTGATGCCAAGCAGTTTCGCGGTGCGCTGGGCGTGGTTTCCGGTGCAGGTGACCACATGTTCGGCGGTGATCTCGAAGGTTTCCTCCGACGGGACCAGGTTGCCGCCCTTTTCGGTCATGACCTGGCCGCGCACGATCCATTCGGAGCCGGTCCAGTGGTAGCTGTCGACCTGGTGTTTGCGGACGATCTCAACGCCGCGCTGGCGGGCGCCCCTGGCCATGGCCATCGTCACGTCGGCCGGGTTGATGTAGCCGTCGGTGGGGTGGAACAGCGCGCCGATCAGGTCTTCCGTGCGCACGAGGGGCCAGCGGGACTTGATCTCGGCAGCGGTGAGGAACTCGTAGGGAATGCCGACGGCATCGGCGTTGGCTGCGTAAAGTTCGTATTCATCCATCCGGGCCCGGGTCTGGGCCATGCGCAGGTTGCCGACCACGGAGAAGCCGGCGTTGAGGCCGGTTTCCGCCTCCAGGGTCTTGTAGAATTTCACGCTGTAGTCGTGGATGTGTGACGTGGCGTAGCTCATGTTGAAGAGCGGCAACAGG
>JAUIHM010000188.1 GCA_030432315.1 Alphaproteobacteria bacterium
GCATGACAGGGCGGCCCGGCTTCACGTGCCCGATCAGTTGATGACCGTGCCGCCAATGCCGACGGTAAGGTTTTCGAACAGCTTGCGTGACACGTTGTTTGCAAACCCGTCCAGCGTGCGGCGGTAATCTTCCGGCGCAGAGGGGGTGGTCATCGCGCCGATGAGGCCGCCGGCGCGCAATTCGTCGGTGAAGCCCTTGACTGTGACGGGGGCCACGAGAGTTTCGCCTTGGGTGGTTTTCAGGGTCACAATGCCTTCAATCTGGCTGCGTCCGCCGACCACGAACGACTGCCCGGGCGAGACCAGTGCCAGCTTTGTTGGCGTGACAGAAAGAACCGCTTTGGTGCCGCCGTTCATGCCTCGGGCCCGGATCTGACGCGTTAGCGCGATGTCCAGCTGCTGATTGAACTGCGTTTCGGTCAACGGGTAGTCACGGCCGGTCCGCACGGAGCCGTCTTCCTTCAACGGCAGGGAGCCGGGGTTGATTTGCACATCGACGATATTGATGTTCGAGCTGACCGACGGGTCGACCAGTGCGGTGTGTTCTTCACAGGCTGCAAGCACAATAGCAGAAGCAAGCGCAAGAAAGCTGCGCCGGTTAAAGAAAGCCAAATTCAAAGCTCCTTGAGTGTTTTTGTTTTGCGGGACTTCGCTAGAGGCGAGTCCCCGTGAAGTCACCAGATTTTTGCTCTGCCCTCGCGGAAAGCTGGGAAAATTTGCTGATTTTCAAATTTGCTAACCACGTATGCTAACGGTTTGCAAATTTGCGATAATGTCCTTTGGCTTGGCGCCTGCGCAATATATGGTCCCGGTGACATCTACAGGGGACATGTGCCATGAAAGACATCCTTTCCGAGCTGGAAGACCGCCGCGAGGACGCGCGGCTGGGCGGCGGCCAGCGCCGCATCGACGCACAGCATGGGCGCGGCAAGCTGACAGCCCGCGAACGGATCGAGCTGTTGCTGGACGAGGGCAGCTTCGAAGAATTCGACATGTTCGTCAGCCACCGCTGCACCGATTTCGGCATGGAAGACAACAAGCCCGCGGGTGACGGCGTGGTCACCGGCTGGGGCACCATCAACGGCCGCCAGGTCTATGTCTTCTCCCAGGATTTCACCGTTCTGGGCGGCTCGGTCTCCGCGACCCACGCCCAGAAGATCTGCAAGATCATGGATATGGCAGTGCAGAACGGCGCGCCGGTGATCGGCATCAACGATTCCGGCGGCGCCCGCATCCAGGAAGGCGTCGATGCGCTCGCAGGCTACGCCGAGATCTTCCAGCGCAACATCATGGCCTCCGGCGTGATCCCGCAGATCTCCGTCATCATGGGGCCATGCGCGGGCGGCGCGGTCTATTCGCCCGCGATGACCGACTTCATCTTCATGGTCAAGGACACCTCCTACATGTTCGTGACCGGCCCGGACGTGGTGAAAACCGTGACCAACGAGGTGGTGACCGCTGAAGAACTGGGCGGCGCCTCCACCCACACCAAGAAGTCCTCCGTCGCCGACGGCGCCTTTGAAAACGATGTCGAGGCGCTGGCCGAGGTCCGCCGCCTGGTCGACTTCCTGCCGCTCAACAACCGCGAAAAACCGCCGGTGCGCCCGTTCTTCGACGAGCCGG
>JAUIHM010000011.1 GCA_030432315.1 Alphaproteobacteria bacterium
CATCGCGAACCGGACTCTCGAACGCGAAGCCTACGCATGGAAAGTCGTCAGTGAGACCGGCAAACCTGTAACGTCTTCGTCCGGCCTGACCGTTCAATCCGACGGCAGTCTCGAAGATCTCAGGCGGGATACGACCGTAATCGTCGTGGGCGGCCTGGACATAAAGAACGCAACGACAAAACATATACTCTCCTGGCTCCGTCGCGAGAGCCGGAAGGGTTTGGCAATGGGGGCAGTCTGCACCGGAACCTGGACAATCGCTGCCGCCGGACTGTTAAATGGCAAGCGCTGCACCATCCACTGGGAGAATCGCGACAGTTTCAGGGAACAGTTTCAGGGAGTACAGGCAACCGACAGTGTCTTTGTGATTGACGGGAACCGCTTCACTGCAGCAGGGGGATCAGCTTCTACGGACCTGATGCTTGAACTCATCAACAGGTCGCACGGTATTGAAGTTTCAAATATCGTCGCCGAACAGTTGATCCATGCGTCCCTGCGCACCGAGACTGACGAACAGCGCCTCTCCATTCCGACTCGAATCGGAGTCCGTCACCCCAAACTCACAGCCGTTATCCGAACGATGGAACGAAACATCGAGGAACCGATTTCACCTTCCATTCTCGCAGAAGACGTCGGCATGTCGACGAGGCAATTGGAGCGGCTGTTTCGCCGGTATCTGAACCGAAGCCCGAAGCGCTATTACATGGAATTGAGACTGCGAAAGGCGCGAAACTTGCTGCTGCAAACGGAAATGAGCGTGATCAACGTCGCCCTCGCATGCGGTTTCGCTTCACCGTCGCACTTCTCCAAATGCTATCGCAGCCTCTACAACACTACACCATACCGCGAACGCGGAAGCCCTGGTTGAGCGGTGCCGCAGCGGGTGCTCAAGACAACCAAGCACCACACTCCATGGCACAGTCACAATGGTCGCAATTGCCCGCCGGCGCAGATTGGCGTTGGCGCTACCAGTTCGTCACGGAACCATCACGACGCTTCAGGTGAGGTGCCTCCCAGAATCGAAACTCCTGTTTCTGAATGGCAGCTTCATTTACCTCAATACCAAGTCCCGGCGCGTCGCTGACCCGAAAAACGGCACCGTCCAGCCGCGGCTGCACCGGAAAAATTTCCTGATTGTCAAAGCCGAGGCTCTCTGCTGCCGATGCGCGTGTCTCGAGCCAGGAAAAATTGGGGACCGCCGCTGCGAAGTGAATCGTGGCCGCGGTGCAGATCGGGCCAAGAGGGTTGTGCGGCATCATGTCGACGTAATGCGCTTCGCTCCAGCCAGCTACTTTCATGGACTCCGTCAAACCGCCTACATTACAGACGTCAATCCGGTTGAATTGGTGCAGATCTTCTTCGATATAGGGTAAGAACTGCCACTTCGACGCAAATTCTTCACCAATAGCGAAAGGTACGTCGACCATTCTGCGCAATGCCTGATAAGCAGCCGGAGTTTCGTCGCGAATTGGTTCTTCCAGAAAATCGAGCGTGCCGGTGGGCATCTTCTGACAGAAGCTGACAGTTTCCGCGACGTTGAGCCGATGGTGATAGTCGATTCCCAAAACCACGGTGTCTCCTAGTTCCTCGCGAGCCTTGACGCACCACTTTGCCGTTTCTGCGACAGATTCCCTAGGCTCATAGACTCCGCTGTGTTTCTGCCGGCTGCCATGGTGGGCGGGGGAGAGGCGCATGGCAGTCCATCCCGCTTCGATCAGTGCGCGGGCCTGATCGATCATCTCTTCGCCGGGAGGAGCAGACGTGGTCGCAAACGTCGGAATGAAATCCC
The DNA here is from genome assembly GCA_030432315.1 of Alphaproteobacteria bacterium. Lineage (GTDB taxonomy): Bacteria > Pseudomonadota > Alphaproteobacteria > Rhodobacterales > Rhodobacteraceae > Amaricoccus. The sequence goes on from JAUIHM010000011.1 coordinate 1,790, forward strand.
GATGCTTCCCACCCAGCAACTCATAAACCGGAACGCCGAGCGCCTTGCCTTTGATGTCATGCAAAGCGATGTCAATTGCCGAAATTGCCGCCTGCAGCACCCGACCGCCCTCAAAATACTGGCTGCGATAAAGTTCCTGCCAAAGCGCTCCTATTGCCATTGGATTCCGCCCAATCAGAAACTCACGGTAGTGCTCCAGTGCACCCATGACGGCTTTTTCCCGCCCGCTGAGTCCGCTTTCACCCCAACCGTATATTCCTTCGTCAGTGTGCACCTTGACGATCAACTGGTTTCGGGTGCCGACCCAAACAGGAAGGGAGGTAATTTCGGTAATTTTCATGGTCTCTTAACCTTTGATGGCGCCGGCAGTGAGGCCGGACTGGAACTGTCGGGTCATGAACAGATAGGCCACGACGATCGGAACCGTCGAAATGACGACGCTTGCAAATACCAGGCCCCATTCCGTTGAATAGACGCCGATGAATGAGATGATGCCGACCGGCAATGTCTGCGACGATGGCGTGAATGCGATGATGAGCGGGATGAAAAACTCATTCCACATCCATACTCCGTTCAAGATCGCGACCGAAACCAGTCCCGGTTTGAGAAGCGGCAGGGCCACGCGCCGAAATATCTGCAGTTCACTGGCTCCATCGACCTGGGCAGCGCTGAAAAGGTCGCGGGGAATCGAAGATGCAATCGGGGTCAGCACAAGTACCCCAAGTGGCAGTCCAAGTGCGATATAGGGCAGGATCAGCGCAGCAAGGGTGCCAAAGAGCCCGAACCACTTCAGAAGAATAAACAGCGGCAGAATGATCATCTGTACCGGGACGAGCAGCCCGGACACGAAGAACGTGTAGAGCGTCAATGCGAATGCGCGCTCTTTGCGGCAGAGGCCAAAGGCAATGAGTGCGGCAAGCAACGTACTGCCAGCCACCGAACAGAACGTCACGATGATCGTATTGGGCAAAGTGATCGACACGTGCGCCTCTGTCCAGGCGCGGGTATAGTTGTCAAATGCCCAATGTGCCGGCAATCCGTAGGGATTTCCGAAAAAGTCTGGAATGGTCTTGAATGAAGCCAGAACCATGTACGCGACAGGAATCAACACCAGCACCGAAGCTGCTATCAGGATCATGTGTCGTGCAATGGACGTGGTCTGTCTGTCCCGCCGTCGGCTTCTCGGGCGGTTGCGCCTCCCCAACCTGCTCACGCGCTGATCTCCCGACGGCGCAGAACGCGGATCAGGAATGTGCTGGCGATCGCCATGATGACGAAGACGATGACTGCCAGCGCGACAGCGTAACTCATTCGGACGTCATTGCTGGCGATACTCGAACCTCCAAAGGCGCTGCGGTAGATCAGCGTGGCCAAGACATCGGTCTCAAAATTGGGCGAACCCAAAGGACCGGTCAGGACATAAACGATGTCAAACACGCGAAACTGACCAATAAAGGTCAAAACGGTAAGAGCGGTAAAGGAGGGCGACAGCAGCGGAAAAACGACCCGACGGAACCGTACCCAACCCGTGGCACCATCGATCTCGGCCGCCTGCAGCAACTCCTCAGGGATCGCCTGCAGGCCTGCGAGATAGATGATGATTGCCCAACCAAGCACATTCCAGCACTGCACGCCGATCACGGTTGCCAATGCAAGATCGGGATCGCTAAGCCAGGCGCGAGCCAGAAACCCAAGCCCCAAGTCCTTCAGCAATGCATTGATAACGCCGATATTGGGACTGAGCATCAGCGTCCAGATGAACCCTGTTGAAACCAGTGAAATGATTACTGGAAGAAACAGAATGGTTCGGTAGACCTCCATGAATCGGGGCTTGGCATGAAGCTGCACTGCAACAAAGAGCCCCACCGTATGCTGGAAAACAAGGATCGCCAAAAACATGATCAGATTGTGCCAAGCCGCACGGTAGAGAGGCCAGGACCCGAGGGCCTCAACGAAGTTATCCAATCCGACGAAGGAAAAATCCGTCCCAACACCTGTCCAGTTCGTCAGACTGACTGCAAATCCGGCGAGCGAGGGCAGCACCATGAATGCGATGAAGAACACAAACCCCGGCGCAACGAACAGAAGATGACCGTACCTGCGCGCGAGGGCGGACTGCCTCCGCCTGCGACCTCCCCGCCCATCCCACTGCCTGGATTGCGCAAGCATCTTCAGCTTACCCCGCCTTATAACGTTTTCAGGAATTCCGTCCCGGAGCCAGAACCTTCCGGCGCCGGGGCGCTGTGCTGACCTGTTCACGCGCCCGAAGGTTTTACAACGGCCTGGAGCTTCGCGGAGAACTCTTCCGGAGTGATCTCACCAAGAAACAGCGACGCTGCATTTTCCTGTATCGCCGCGAAGACATCCCCCGTCTCGGGAAACTCGTAGAACACACGCACATCGTTGGAGAGTGATGCTTCGACCATCTCTTTCATTACAGGATTGTCGGAAGGCGATACTCCAACCGTGTTGCTGAGCGTAATCGTGTCAGCGACCATCTGCGCCGCTTCCGGCTGAATCATCCACTGGATAAAGGCGATCGCCTCGTCCGGGTGTTCGCTTTCCGAGTTTACGCTGAACGTATCCTGCATCCCCGTCACAGTCGCAGGCGTACCACCGTCTACCGCCGGAAAGGGAACCACTCCCACATCAATGTTTGGATTGGTCTGGAGGAATCCGGCATAGTCGGCGGATCCTCCCTCCAGCATTGCCCCCTGCTCCAAAGCAAATAGCGCCTTTCCTTCCGTGTAGGCGGTCCCGAGCGAGCCATCCGCAAAACAGGGATAGATATCCTGAAGAAACCTCGCAGCCTCGACCACATCAGGATCATCCAGGCGCCGCGTACCTGCGCGCACTTCCTCAAAGCCATCAGCACCAAGCACACTCGATGCCATCATCATGTATAGAAAAGCGGGTATCACCCCATCCTGCGCCGGAGCGATCATTGGCGTCACACCACTGTCCTGCAACTTCCGGCAAACTTCCATGAATTCAGTCTTGTTGGCGGGAGGAGTTACTCCGTTTTCGTCAAAGATCTCCTTGTGATAATAAAGGCCGACGGTATAGGAGCCAAAAATCGGCACCGACCAGATTTTGCCGTCATATCTCGCGGCACTCTGGGCAGCCTCCGTCATCCCCGATATGTCGACTTTGTCCGTCAGATCAATGATCTGACCTGCCTCGCCCGCGGCCGCGACTGCCGGCCCCAACCTTAACGCAAAAAGATCCGGCGCTTCTCCTGCCGCGAGCGCCGTATTGAGTCTCGCGATGAGGCTCTGTCCGGGAATTTCTTCGAGTTGGATATCAATATTCGGGTTTTGCTCCTCGTACCTGGCAAGGATTGCCTCGACGGCATTTTTCCATTCCGGATGACCATGCCACATCGTCAGAACAACCTTGTCCTGAGCTGCAGCCATGGTACCTGCCGTGGCGAGCACGCAGCCGCCGAGCAGTGCCCCAATCAAATGATTTTTCATCGTTCTTCCTCCTTGGTTGGACTTCAAAACGCCCTGCCGTTTTCAGCATCGAAGAAATGAAGCTCGGAACAGTCGATGGCAATGTTCACGGTATCGCCGGGTTTTGCTGCGGACCTCGCGTTGAACCTGCCGACACAGACGCCAAAGTCATCCCCGACGGCGATTTCGTCGAGCAGGTCCTGATCGACGATTTTTGCCGGCGGGGCATTGATCCTGAAATGTACCATCAGGTCCGATCCTAGCGACTCCGCGAGTGTGACAGTTGCAGTGAACTGCTGTCCTTCAGGATGGTTTGGAACGAACACCGCGTCCTCAAGGTTTTCCGATCGGATCCCCAAGATGACTGCTCCATTTGTTTGCGCCAGTGCGGGATGCGACTCATAGACAGACGCCGGTACGGACAACTCCACATCGCCCAACCTGACCCGCCCTCCCGAGCCTTCACGCACAAGAGTGGCGTGATAAAGATTCATTGAAGGGGAACCGATAAACGATGCGACGAACGTATTGTTGGGACGGTTGTAAATCCTTTCCGGCGTATCGACCTGCTGCAGGACACCGTCACGCATCAGTGCGACCCGGTCACCCATCGTCATCGCTTCAACCTGATCATGGGTTACGTAGACGGTTGTCACCTTGAGTCGGTGCTGGATGCGCGCGATCTCGGAGCGCATCTGTACCCTGAGCTTGGCATCAAGATTGGAAAGCGGTTCATCCATCAAAAAGACGGCAGGTTGCCTAATGATTGCGCGGCCCATCGCGACACGCTGCCGCTGGCCGCCGGAGAGGCTGCCTGGGCGGCGGTCCAGATAGTTTTCAAGTTGGAGAATGCGCGCGACTTCCGCAACGCGTTCTCGGATTTCGGCTTTTGGGCGTTTCGCTATCTGCAAGGCAAAGGCTATATTGTCGAATACACTCATGTGGGGATAGAGCGCATAACTTTGGAAAACCATTGCAATGTCGCGATCACGCGCCGCGTGATCGTTGACCATCTCGTCTCCAATCCAAACCTCACCCGAGGTGGATTCTTCGAGTCCGGCAATCATCTTCAGTGCAGTTGATTTGCCACAGCCCGATGGACCGACTAGGACCAAAAATTCGCCGTCAGCGATATCCAGGCTGAGATCGCTGACCGCGCTGGCATCCGATCCGGAATAGGCCTTCGTAAGTCCGGACAATTGGACCCGTGCCATGTCAGCAGACCCCTGCCATCTTCCGCCCACTTGAACCGCAAGCGTACTGTTCGACAAATTGCGACGCGCTACGGTCTGGTATTGGGGATTTGGACCTGTTGGAGCCACGCACTTCGGTTTTCCTCCCGCACCGGCGACTTCCGCGCCTGTTGTGCAAACCCTGCAATATGTTGTATCATCTGTCAACAATAACATACGATCTAGGACCACATCATGCCGCCTGCCCCAATCCGTTGCGCCCCGGAAAGCCCATGAGCGGCCTGTTCGAGAAGGATACGGGTCATGTCCCGGCGGAAAGTGCATGTCCAGATCCGGAAAACTCTGCATCCAGCCCCTACAGCCGCATTCGCGAAGACATTATCGAAGGGCGCATCCCCACAGATTCGCGTTTGAAGATCCGCGACCTGGCTGCGAGATATGGTGCTGGAACCAATCCCGTACGTGAGGCGCTGCAACAGCTCCGCGGCGAAGGCTTCGTTGTGATTTCACCCAACAGGGGCGCGAGCGTCCGTAAAGTGGACGAGGCATTTCTGCGCGACACCCATGAGATCGCCCTGCTGATCGAGCCCTACCTCACCCACTGTTTCGTAGACATGGTGACAGACGCGGATATTGCGGAACTCGAACGATTGCAAAGCAGGATTGAAGAACTGAATTTCCGTGACGTTGCCCAGAATGCCGAACTCGACACGAAGTTTCATGCCGTCCTTTACGACCGGCATCCGAACGAAAGGATGCGCGAAATCTGGTGGAAACACCGCGAAATTCTCGGCGCAATTACCAAGCGCTTCCCTGTAGCCCTTAGCCGGCAGGCAGCAGTCATTGAGGATCACCGCGCGCTGATCGCCTGCCTCAGGGCGCAGGATGCCGACGGCGCGGAAGCGGTAATGAAGCGCCACGTCGCGGGCTCCGGTCAACACATGCTCCAGCGCCTTCGGGCAGCGCGCGGCTGAAGTGAATTTCAGGGATGCCCAGTTTATCCCACGGCAGGAACCGATCCGGCAGTCCATACAGGAGCAGGGTAACCACTGAGCAGTTTTCTCCCGACCGCGGCGCTCCATTCATTATAAGATCAGGCCAAAAGCGCTGGTCTTGTGCCGCAAAGCTGGTCTTGTGCCGCAAAAAGGTTCCGGGGTCATTTCGCTCCGCAAGGCAGCGGGAAGGTCTTACAGAACCATGGTGTGGCTTCGACAACCGGAAACAAGGCTCTGATTTCGACGCTTTTCGCAGCTGGGCGACATTGCCGAACGCCCTGAATACCCCATAACGGCAACAGCCTGTGGGATTGCAACCACGAAACTATGGGGAAGGTACCGGAAAATGGTGCCCGGGGGCGGATTTGAACCACCGACACGCGGATTTTCAGTCCGCTGCTCTACCCCTGAGCTACCCGGGCCAAGTCCGGCGTCGCCGAGCTTTGGAGGTGTTCGATATGACAGCAGCCAACCGCTGTCCAGTGGAAATTCGCGAATTCTACAATGATCGACCTGACAGAAGCCTCGGAAGATCGCCGGCAAGACCCGCAGCACTCCGAATGAGGCTTCGCTGCACACCGGGAAACTGCTCAATCAGCCTCAGACCAATGCCGCGCCCGATTCTCAGAAATGGTGCCTCACATGAAAATGCCCGGTTAATTGCATCGGTGCCAATCGAAAGCGCTGCCGTATCAAATCGCCGCCATTGCTGGTAGCGCGACAAAGCTGAAGCGGATCCCATGTCTTCCCCGCGACGGTGCGCGTCCACGAGGATTTCCGTCAGCGCAGCCACGTCGCGCAAGCCCAAATTGAGTCCCTGGCCCGCCAATGGGTGAATTCCGTGTGCGGAATCTCCTGCGAGAGCGACGCGGTCTGCAATGAACTGCGTCGCCACCGACAACCCCAACGGGTATCTGAACCGTTCTCCGATCAGCGAAAGACCACCAAGAAACGACCCGAACACTGATCCGAGTTCAGCCATGTATCCAGCGTCATCAAGCCCATGTATCGCTTCCGCGCGGTCGACTGATTCCGTCCAGACGATCGACGATCTGTCGCCCGGAAGGGGCAGAATTGCCAAAGGTCCGGTCGGAAGGAACGTCTGATAGGCGACGCCGTGATGTGGCTCCTGGTGCGACACCGCACACACGAGAGACGTCTGACTGTAGGTCCAACCCTGACGCGTTATGCCAGCACGCCGCGCAACTCCACTGTTTCGCCCGTCACAGCCGACAAGCACCCGGCCGCGCAGTTGTCGCCCGTCCTTAAGGGCAACTGACGCGCAACCGTCTGCAATGGTCTGCGCATCCACTGTGGCCCCGGAGACCTGAGTAATCAGGTCATGGTTATCCATGGCAGACAGAAGCGCGGTCCGAAGATATCGGTCTTCGAGTATCCAACCCATGGAACCTTCATCAATTTCCGCCGACTGGAAATGCAGAAAATGAGTGGCCCCCTTACCTGTTACACCGTCACTGATTTTGATTTCGGAAATCGGGCAGGACCGGTGCTCGACCATTTTCCAGATTCCGATCGCTCTGAGCATCCGAACGGTGCTGAGCGACAGGGCATATGCCCGGCCGTCAAATTCGGGTTCGGCCCTTTCGGAAACCGGCATGCCGTCAATGACGGTTGCCGAAACGCCGGCACCGGCCAATGCCAGGGCAGCAACGGGTCCGGTCAGACCGCCGCCGGCAATCAGCACTTCACTGTCAGTTTTCATGCGCGCGAAAGCTCTCCCGATACGGTCAATTGTTCATCCTGAGCTTCCATAGTAGCGTTAGTACGCGGGCATCAACAGGGCGAAACATGAAACCAGATCCATCCGGACAAACGGCAGCCGACCTCGGTCGCGCAATAGGGCGCGGCGCCATCGATCCAATTGACCTCTGCGAATTTTACCTGGATGCAATCGCCGCACACGAGGCTTCGGGTTCCGTGTTCTCGACTATCACGGCGTCGCGTGCGCGGGAGGAAGCACATGCGGCCTCCCACCGAGCGAAACACGGCACCCGGCGTGGGTTGCTTGACGGTGTCCCGGTGAGCTGGAAGGATCTGTTTGATCTCGCTGGCACCAGAACCGAAGCCGGAACCCGTCTGCTTTCCGGTCGGACACCAAGCGTGGACGCCGCCGTAGTTTCGAATGCGACCCGTGCGGGAGTGGTGACGCTTGGAAAATGCCACATGTCCGAACTTGCGTTCTCAGGCCTCGGTTTGAACCCGATGACCGCGACAGCGCCGAACGCGCTCGACGTGTCCCGCGCGCCAGGTGGTTCCTCTTCAGGGTCGGCAGCGTCAGTGGCGCTCGGTCTGGCGGCGGCATCCATCGGCAGCGACACCGGCGGATCCGTCCGTATTCCGGCAGCATGGAACGGACTCGTCGGCCTCAAGACATCCTGCGGAACTTTGCCCCTGAACGGTGCGGTTCCTCTGTGCAGGCGATTTGACACGGTCGGCCCCATTTGCCGGTCGGTCGAAGACGCGGCGTTACTTCTATCAGTCCTGGCGGGGAAAGCTGCCCGGCCGCCGGAAACCGCCCCGGTTGGCACGCTCAAACTGCTGTCGCTGAACGTCGAACATCTCGGACCAAGCGACCCAACGCCATCCAATGCGTTTTCCCGCGACATTGAAAAACTCCGCAAGGCCGGAGCGCATGTCGCTGAAACTTCTCTGGAATATATCGACGACGCGTTCAAACTGAGTGGCTGCCTCTACACTGCGGAGGCATACGGCCTCTGGCGCGATGCCATCGAATCTTCACCGGACAGCATGTTTGGCCAGATTAAAAGCCGGTTTGCCACAGGTGCCTCCTTCTCCGGGCCGGATTATGTGGCAGCATGGGATCGAATGAATCGGCTTCGTCGCAGATTTGCGGCTGACTGTTCCGAATATGACGCGATACTCTTGCCGGCGACGGCAAACTCCGCACCGAAGATCAGCCGCCTGACCGAAGACGACTCGTATTACGCCGAGCAGAACCTGCTTGCACTTCGAAACACGAGAATTGCCAATCTCTTTGACTACTGTGCGATCACCCTACCGAATGATACGCAGGGATGCGGCCTCATGCTGATGGCCCCGCCGGGTCAGGAAATCCGACTGCTCCAAATTGCCCATGGTGTCGAACGAATGATTACCAATTGAAATGCAATTTTCTGGACCAAAGTCGCGAAAAAGGCTACAGGAAGATAGAAACGGGGCAAAACAGATCCCGTGCTCGAGGCACAATGACGCAGTTATCAGAACGGTTCTCCGATCTGCCGGAATATGCATTTCCGCGCCTTAGACGTTTGCTGGCCGGTCGCATTGCTGGCGGGCCGGAACTTTCAATGAGCATAGGCGAACCGCGGCATCCGATACCTGACATGGTTCGGCAGATCGTGTTCGAAAACGCCGCGGATTTCGCCCGATACCCACCAAATGATGGCCTCCCCGAACTTCGGGAAGCAATCAGTAACTGGATCAGCCGGCGCCATGGCATCAACATTGATCCCGACACAGAAGTCTGCTCCGTCAACGGCAGCCGTGAGGGACTTTTCAACGCCGGAATCGCGCTGTCACCGGAACGCAGGAACGGCAGACAACCGATCTTCCTCATGCCCAATCCGTTCTACCAGTGTTACGGGGCCTCGGCGCTGGCGGCGGGTGCCGAACCGATGGCCGTCAACACGAGCGCCGACGGAGGGTTCCTGCCCGACTTTACTTCGGTGCCCTCCAGCGAGCTTGAGCGAACTACACTCTGTTATGTTTGCTCACCGTCAAATCCACAGGGCGCCGTCGCCGACGAAAAGTATTGGCGGGACCTGATCACACTGGCGGAAAGATATGATTTTCAGATCGTTGCGGATGAATGTTATTCTGAAATCTATCGCACCACAGCTCCCGTTGGTGCACTCGAAACTGCGCGGAAAATCGGTGCGAACCCGGAGCGGGTACTTTCCTTTCAGTCGCTATCCAAACGCTCCAACGCCCCGGGCCTCAGATCCGGGTTCGTCGCGGGCGGACGTGCCTCTGTTGATGCAATCCGAAAGGTCCGGTCATATGGAGGCGCACCGGTACCGGTTCCGTTGCAGAAAGCCTCTACGGCACTTTGGAACGATGAGGAGCATGTCGTTGAAAACCGCGCACTTTACCGGCGCAAACTCGAAGTCGCCGATGATCTGCTGGGCGACCTCCCCGGGTATACACCACCTGAGGGCGGCTTCTTCCTCTGGCTTGAGACGGATAGCGGCGAGGCGACGACGGCCGATCTTTACGAAAAGACTGGTGTAAAGGTTCTTCCCGGCAGCTATCTGGCGCGCGCGGTCAACGGGGTGAACCCGGGAGAACGCTTCATCCGCATTGCACTGGTTGCCGACGAATCGGACGTCACGCGCGGACTGACACATATTCGATCTGTTATACTTCAGAGAGGGGCAGACTGACATGGCCACGAACGCAAAAGCAAAGCGCCAGCGCCGGGCACCCCTGATCGAAAGCGATACCGAAGAAGCCCTGCGCAAACGTGGCGTCGAGCTTGTCGGATTCTTTGCTATGCTGCTGGCTGCCGCATCCTTTACTCTGCTCTGGACGTATTTCCCGGATGACCCGAGCCTGTTCAGCGCAACCGATGCTCCGCCGCGCAACGCGCTCGGCCTGATCGGTGCATATGTTGCAGATCCGGTCCACCGCGCAATCGGCTGGGCAGCGTTCGGTATTCCAGCGGCCCTGGCCATTTGGGGGCTGCGGCTGATTACCCATTCCGGAGAGAACCGGTGTGCCAGCCGTGCAATTCTCGTCCCACTGGCCCTGGTCGCGGCGGCGGCGTTTGCGTCCGCTCACGTGCCCCTGGCGGGTTGGGCGCACGAATACGGCCTTGGCGGACTGCTCGGCGACGCAGTCCTGAAAAATTTTCTTTCGCTGCTCCCCGCAGAGCCGGCCAGTGTCCTGAAATTCGGCACGCTCGCGCTTGGAATTGTGTTTGTTTTTTCAGCCGCTCTGGCACTTGGAGTTACTTTGCCCGAGGCCAGGGCGTTTGCTGGCTGGGCCAAACGCGGCGCGGTGGCAGTTTACGCGGCACTCTTTAGTGTAACGCGCCGGGGTGTGATGGGCGCAACGCACGGAGTGAGAACCGGAGCAGCCCGGGCCGCTGACCGTCGGAAAGCGTCGCCGCGCACTGAAGCTTCTCGAACCGAGCCTTCCGTACGTGCCTCCGTAACCATCCCACGGTTTGACCCGCAGGCGATGAAATCGCAGGAAGACACGGTCTCTGCAAAGATTGCCGCCGCAGTGAAGGCACGCGCAAACGCCTCCGCCACCCCTACAGCTACTGCAGATGACAGCGCGACAGGCCTTATTGCACCATCGCGCCGGCTGCCCGATGCACCACCACCGTCCACCACCGAAGACAGTGACGATGTGCTGTTTGAACCCCGGGTCCATAAGCACGGGGTGAAACAGATTCAGAAAAGCACAAGGGCGCGGTCGGAAGAACAGCCGGAACTCGCGCTCGATCCGACAGGCCAGGAGGAATTTGAACTCCCTGCCCTGTCGCTGTTGGAAAATCCTTCGACAATTGTGCGCCACATGCTTTCCGATGATGCGCTGGAAGAAAACGCGCGGATGCTGGAAAACGTTCTCGATGACTACGGAGTACGCGGCGACATTGTCTCAATCCGTCCGGGTCCGGTCGTAACCATGTACGAACTTGAGCCTGCGGCGGGTCTGAAAGCCAGCCGTGTGATCGGCCTGTCAGACGATATCGCCCGCTCGATGTCTGCCCTTGCCTGCCGCGTTTCCACAATCCCTGGCCGATCCGTCATCGGAATTGAACTGCCGAATGAGCAACGGGAAAAAGTTCTTTTGCGTGAAATACTTTCGGCCAAATCCTATGGTGACAGCTCACACGCTCTGCCGCTGGCGCTCGGCAAGGACATCGGCGGCGAACCGATCGTCGCCAATCTCGCCCGCATGCCGCACCTGCTGATCGCGGGAACCACCGGGTCAGGAAAATCGGTGGCCATCAACACGATGATCCTGTCGCTGCTTTACAAACTCACTCCCGAAGAATGCCGGGTCATCATGATCGACCCGAAGATGCTCGAGTTGAGTGTCTACGACGGAATACCGCATCTGCTGTCCCCAGTAGTTACGGACCCGAAAAAAGCGGTTGTCGCCCTGAAGTGGGTCGTTGCGGAAATGGAAGAACGGTATCGGAAGATGTCCAAAATGGGCGTCCGGAACATCGACGGCTACAACTCCCGGGTAAGGGATGCTTTGACACGGGGAGAGGCATTTACCCGCACGGTACAGACCGGTTTTGACGACGATACCGGCGAACCGGTGTTTGAGACCGAAGAATTCCAGCCGGAGACCATGCCGTACATTGTGGTCATCGTCGACGAAATGGCCGATCTGATGATGGTGGCGGGCAAGGAAATCGAAGCCTGCATCCAGCGCCTCGCACAGATGGCCCGCGCTTCCGGCATTCACCTGATCATGGCGACACAGCGTCCGTCTGTGGACGTGATTACCGGCACCATCAAGGCCAACTTCCCGACAAGGATCTCATTTCAGGTTACGTCCAAGATCGACAGCCGTACGATCCTCGGTGAAATGGGCGCCGAACAACTGCTCGGGATGGGCGACATGCTCTACATGGCCGGAGGTGGCCGCATAACCCGCGTACACGGTCCATTCGTTTCAGATGAGGAAGTGGAAGACGTCGTACGCCACCTGAAATCACTTGGACCACCCGAATACCACTCCGGCGTCGTGGAGGGGCCGGAGGGAGACGCGGAATCGGAAATTGATCTCGTCCTCGGTCTTGGCGGCAATACAACCAGTGAAGACGCACTCTACGATCAGGCCGTGGCGATCGTTGCGAAGGACCGGAAATGCTCAACGAGCTACATCCAGCGAAAACTTGCGATCGGATACAACAAGGCAGCCCGCCTCGTCGAACAGATGGAGGATGACGGAGTAGTGAGCCAGGCCAACCATGTCGGAAAGCGCGAAGTCCTGATCCCCGAGCGTTGATTTGCCCCCTGCCCCGCCACCGACCGCCACCGGGTAACATTCCCGCAACCGGTATGGAATCGGGGATGTATCCTGACGCAAAACCGATTACCTGCTGACCATGGACAGAAGAACTTTTACATTTGGCATGCTGGCGCTTCCGATCCTCGGAGGGACCGCTGCCTGGGGCGCGGGCGTCGATGTTGCGCCGATCAACAGCTATCTGAAAAGGCTTCGCGCTGCGGAAGGAAATTTTGTTCAGGTCAATGCCAACGGGTCGCGGCAGACCGGCCGCTTTACCCTGGCCAAACCTGGACGGATTCGATTCGAGTATGATCGGCCCAAGGGTGCGATGGTCATTGCCGACGGAAAATGGGTCGGCGTCTTCGACCCGAAATCGAACCGCAACCCAACCCGATACCCGCTGGAGCGCACGCCGCTGCAGATCCTGCTGAGGGACGACATCAGCCTCGCAGAACCGGGATTTGTTCTTGGGGCCACACGAGACCCGACCGGAACACACATCACCGTAGTCGACCCCCGAATGCCAAAGGAAGGCCGACTGGTGATATCCTTTGCCGATAACCCGATAATGCTGCGCGAATGGGTGGTTCAGACGAAGTCCGGTGAGCGCACGGCGGTATCGCTGACGAACCTGAAGCCACTGACATCCGTGAACGGAAGTCTCTTCAACATCGAGTTGGCTGCTGCCGAATACCGGTAGCCTGTCCCGTCACGATGCAGATGCCCGCCAGGCATCCCAGTCTTCCGGTGTATCGAGATCGGTGACCGCCCTCTGCCCGGGAAGCGGAACATCGACCAGAAACTCCAGCCCATCCAGCAACACGGCCTTCGCGCCACGGTCCTGTCGCAAGTCTCCAAGCGCTTCAAAGAACCTGCGTCCGAAAAGAACGGGATGACCAGGCACTCCATCCGAGGTTGTTGCCCGGCAAATTTCCCGGTGATGTGCGGGATCGAACGCCGCAATCAGTCGATCCAGATCGGACGACCCAACCTCCGGCATATCCGCCAAAACGATCAGTACGGCATCGGCCCGGTCCCGCAACTCGACAAGCCCCGCACGAATCGAACCAGCCATTCCCTCAAGCGCTTCCGGAGCCTCAATAAAGGCAACTCCTTCACCTGACAGCACCCTGCGCCTTTCCGGCCTGTCTGGCGGAAGGACCACGAGAACTTCTGACGCGCCGCTGTTTTGTGCTTCAAGCGCCAGACGCAGCAGGAGGGGGACGCCATCGACCTCTTCCAGCAGTTTGTCCCTGCCGCGCATACGGCTGGACTGTCCGCCCGCAAGGACGAGCGCCGCAACCTTCTGTTTCCGCGTCGCAGTGTTTCGTTTGCCGGATCTGGGCTGCGGGCGCTGTGGTATCTCCTTCAGCAGCCCCCCCACCCCCATGGCGGCAATGTCGCTTCCGGTCACCCTGGCTCCCACAGCGAGACGTTCCAGGACCCAGTCAGCACCGTTGAGCGCCGGCGAGCGTGCACAGCCAGGCAACCCGACCACACTGCGCCCGAAGCAATCCCCGAGAAACAGAAGATTGCCCGGATCGACCGGCATGCCAAATCGGGTCAGATTTCCACCGGCCTCGATCAGGCCCGCGGGACAGACATCCGAAACATCCGAGGTCGCTTTCGCCCCAAGTATCAGTATCATTTCGCCCTCGGCGCGTCGGATGGCCCCGGCCACCGCCGCGACCTCATGTTCGACGACTTCGGTTCCCGCGAGACCCAGCCCGACACCGGCGATGCGGGCGGCGACGACGTCCCGACCCTTGGAAATCAGGCTCTCCTTCATCGATCCGCTACGGGTCAGTATCAGGGAAACCGGCCTAGGAATGAAGGGATCGACCCTGAATTGGGCAGCAGCCGCGAGTTTCGTCGCCCGGGAAACCGCAGCGCGGGGGGCCGCGTAGGGAATGATCTTGACGGTGGCCACCATCTGCTTCTGCTGAACGCGCGTCCCGTCCGCCAGCGTGGCGAGCGTGATCGAAGGATCAATCGCGTTTATCGCATGCACGCCGGCCGGTTCGAGCCGAAACAGTCCTGCTTCATCCGCCAGGATGTTCGCGCGGCCGGTAAATGCCTTTGAAACGGAGAGACGCGTATTCGCCCGAACATTTGTCACGGCTTGCCCGATCTCGGCAGCCGCCTGGTCTTCAGGAACGTCCGAAGAACCGAGTCTGGCAACGGTAACCTGTTCAATGCCGGCTTCAAGAAGCCGTTCAACGTCGCCTCTTTCGAGGATGGCCCCTTTTCGCAACCGGATCTTGCCGGTTGTAACGGAATGGGCGAGCAGAGCACCCTCTGCATCGCCTACCGGGACCGGACCGAAGTACATCTCAGGGGCGGCTTTCCGGACGGCGCAGCCGTTCGGTGATCTGGGCCAGTATGGAAACCGCAATCTCGGCCGGTGACTTCGCACCGATATCCGCACCGATCGGCGCATGAATTCGCGCAAGGTCCTGCCGCGACATTCCACCCGCCGCGAGACGCTCCAAACGCTTTGCATGGGTCCGTTTCGATCCGAGGCATCCAAGGTAGAACGCGGAACTGTTCAGCGTAACCAGGATCGCCGGGTCGTCGATTTTTGGATCATGCGTCAGCGTCACGACGGCGGTTCGGGCATCCAGACCGAACTCCGTCAGTGCCTCGTCAGGCCAGGCCTCCTGCAGGTCGGTATCGGGAAAACGGCTGGCGGTCAGGAATGCGCTGCGCGGATCGAAAACGGTAACGTCATATCCGGCGGCCATGGCCATCGGCACAAGTGCCTGGGCGATATGAACAGCTCCGACCACAGCCATTCGAAGTGGTGGATTGTGAGCGCCCAGAAACCAATCGCCACTGAACCCGGATTGATCCGAAAGCAGCACCTGTGCGGCGTCATCCCGAAGATCCAGTGGCAGGTTTCCGCTCAGACACCGCTCCCAGGTTACGCAATTTACTGCATAAACAACCGCTTGACGCTCACACCGCGCCTTGACCAGTTCGGCGAGCAGTGCGACTTCCGGCCCCGAGCCAACGCCGACTGGTTCAACCAGAACCCGGATCCGTCCGCCACAGGCCAGACCTACCGCAAAGGCGGCCTCGTCGGATACTCCGTATTCAAGAACACGCGGCACACCATCCGTCATCGCTTCCAGTGCCTCTGAGACAACCGCGGCCTCGACGCATCCGCCGGAAACGGAACCAACCATCCCGGCGTCACCGCTGATCGCGAGTTGCGATCCCCGTGGTCGCGGGGCCGACCCCCAGGTTTCCACGACGGTGGCGAGCGCAACGGGAACACCTGCCTGCACCCACTCCAGCGCAGCTTCCGGAACCTGATCGTATCGGGCGGTCGTCACGGTGAAATCCTTTTGCATTGCACGGCAATATATCGTGCCGCCCTGCCGGAATGGAAGTGATGTTTGCCTTAAAATCCATCCCTCCCCAAGGGCACGCGGGAGGACATCACGGGATCAATCCGGAAGGCATACGTCAGATTCTTGCATCAACCTAATGACCTAGAGCATTGAAAAAATATGCACAAATTTGACAGTCCGGCACCGGGCCGGATCACTTCCGGTCCGAAATCCGAGGGTTTGACGGACGAGGCCATGGAAACCGTTGCGCCGGTTGACGTGCACCGGTTAAGGATGGTGTGTCTGGCGTACCATTTCTCTCGGACCGGGCTCCGGAGAAAAGGATTTCCACGAATGGACGCATGTTAAAGTGTTGGGAAGAGTGCATGAATCAGTATCTGTTGAAAGGTCAGACGCTCAGGTTTGCGGAAAATCCCTTCTCCGGCGACCCGGCCTCTGCCTGCGTCCATGAGCGCCGCGGGGCGGTTGTGATTGAAGACGGAACCGTACTCGCCAACGGGAACGCAGATGCGCTGGAACGTGAATATTCAGACGCGAAAACAATAGATTACAAAAACTCTCTTATCCTGCCCGGCTTCATTGACTCGCATGTGCACTACCCACAGACGGCAATTATTGCCAGTTGGGGCAAGCGATTGATCGAGTGGCTGAACGGCTACACCTTTCCGGAAGAGACCAGGTTCGCGGATGCCGATCATGCAGCTGAAACAGCGGCAAGGTTTTTCGACCTGAACATTCAAAATGGCATCACAACGTGTTGTTCCTATTGCACAATTCATCCGCAGAGTGTTGACGCCTACATGACGGAGGCGCGGGCGCGGGGGATGCGGGTTGCGGGTGGAAAGGTCATGATGGACCGGAATGCGCCGGACGCCCTGCGGGATACTGCAGAGCAGAGTTACAGCGATTCCAAAGCGTTGCTGGAGAAATGGCACGGGGTTGACCGGCTGGAATACGTGGTGACACCGCGCTTCGCGCCGACCTCAACACCGGCGCAGCTGGAGGCGGCGGGTGCGCTGTGGGCGGAGCATCCCGAGTGTCTGATGCAGACGCATCTTTCGGAACAAAAAGAAGAAATTCAATGGGTTGGAGAGCTGTTTCCGGATGCGCCGGATTATTTCGGCGTCTATGAAAAGTACCGGCTGGTCGGACCCGGGGCGGTGATGGGGCATTCGATCCATCTGACGGAACGGGAATGGGCGCGGATCGCAGAAACGGGGACCGCGATTGGTCACTGTCCGACTTCGAACACGTTTATCGGCTCCGGTCTCTTCAACATGAAACGGGCGCAAGGCCTTGGAATCCCTGTAGGATTGGCGACGGACGTTGGCGGCGGGTCGAGTTTTTCGATGCTGCGGACGATGGCGGCCGCCTATGAAATCGGCCAACTCGGCGGCACGGCGATCCACCCGGCGCAGCTCCTGTGGCTGGCGACCGAAGGAAGCGCGCGGGCCCTGCGGATGGACCGCAAGATAGGGCGTCTGGATCCGGGGATGGAAGCAGATATTGTGGTCCTCGACCTCAAGTCCACCCCCGTGATTGAACAGCGGGTCGACCGGGCGAGGGATGTCTGGGAAGCGGTTTTTCCGACGATCATGCTGGGGGACGACCGGGCCATTGAAGCGGTATGGATCAACGGGATTCCCGCCTGATCCCTGCCGTTAACCGGTGGCGGGCGGATACCCTACCGGTACCCTTTCGATACCCTACCGATACCTAAACTTCGGACCCGAAGGCAAAAGGTTAACGTCCCGGAATTCGCAGGTTCAGATGTGCGGCAGGCAGGCCGCAGGGGAGAAGGTCAGCAGCGCGGCAGACGACCGCGGCCGGGATCGCCGCCGAACCGGGTTTCAATCAGCGCGCGGGAGAGCAGCAGGCCATCGACCGGATGCTCGGTCAGGCTGCGGAACACGCGGCGGCCGCCGATGCGGCTGGCAAGGACCTTGCGGGCCCGGCTTGTGAATTCCCGCCGCCCCGCCGCGGTGCGCAAACGGTCGGCCATGACGCCGATTGCCGCAGCACGGTCCTCCAGCGGCAGGGCATCCCAGTCCTGGGCACCGAATTTCAGTGAGGTGACCGCGGTTGCGGTCCGGTAACGCAGGCCGGGGGTGGCAAGGAACTTGCGCCACATGAAGAGGTCGCTCGGCAGATCTTCCGGCGCCGGAGACCAGCCGACGACAAGGCGGCGGTATGCATCCATCCGGTATCCGGCTTCGGTAGGACCGAAAAAGTTCCACCGGTTGTAGAGCATCCGGTTTCTGGTGCGCGGTTCGGCCAGATCGCCAAACGCCGGAACGGAATACTGACCGTCGCGATGCACACGGATCTGCGGCATCGAGACGAAATCCCGCTGACGCAGGCCGGCGGCCAGACGTTCGAGGTGGTTCGGCAGCCAGAGGTCGTCGTCGCCCAGTTGCGCCACATGATCGGAGCGCGACCCGTCGAGAACCGCGGCGCGCCAGGCCTCGCCATGACGTTCCCCCTTCGGAAACGGGAATACCTGGATGCGCGGGTCATGACGTGCGGCGCGGCGGGCTGCGGCGACGGTTTCGGCCGGCGCGCCGTCGCAGATGATGCAAAGCTCGAAATCCATTTCCGTCTGCGCCAGCACCGACTGAATGGCGAAGGGCATCAGTGCCGGGGGCCGCAGCACCGGCAAAAGCACGGTGAAACGACGCGGCGCCCTCGGCAGCGCGGCGGCCGCCGGCGTGGTGTGCGTTTCCATCATCATGGGAAACCCGCCATTTCCCGCATTTCAGCGACACGACGTACAAACAGCAGTGCCTCGGCGGCGGTGCTTTTCGGCGGCGGGCCGCCTCTGACATGATCGAGAAAGCTGCGCAGTTCGGCCAGCAGCGGCATTTCAGTGGGTGCCGGGATTTTCTTCGTTTCCGTGGCGCCCGGTCGGCGCAGCAGCACGCAGTCATCAAAACTGCCGCCAAACTGGGCCGCCGCTTCGGTGCCGATGACGACAACGGAGCGCCGGTTGACCGGATGGCTGCAGGATATTTCCATGACCACATCCGGGCCGCCTGCGGGCTCGGCCAACCGGGCCGTCAGGCTTTCCCCGAGCGCGCCGGCCCTCAGGCCCCAGGCGCTGTGGACCGGTGGCAGGTACCCGAGGATCTCCCAGGCAATCGACAGGTCGTGCGGCGCGAGGATCCACACCGCATCCACGTCGTCATGCGGATTGCTCCAGCCGAGACGCCAGCTGCGCACGGAAAGCACACTGCCGAGAGCGCCGGATCTGGCAAACTCGGCCAGTTTCAGGACCCCGCCGTGGTAGCGCCATTTGTCCATGCAGAACACCCGTTCGGGTGCCGCGGCCAGGATCGCTTCGGCGTCGGCAACACTGCAGGTCAACGGCTTTTCCACGAACACCGGCACATTGCGCGGCAGCAGTTCGGTGACCACCGCGGCATGGGACACGGTGGGCACCGCGACCACACAGGCATCGACCGCAGGAAGGGCTGCGACACGGTCGACCACCTGCGCCCCGGCGGTGGCGGCGACCACACGGGCGCAGGGGTCGGGATCGGCAACGGTGACCGCCGCGCCAAGGTCCATCAGGTCGCGCAGAATGTTGCGGCCCCATCGTCCGCATCCGGCCAGTGCAACATGCATCAGGCGGTCCCTCCCGGTGACTGCGCCGCAAACCAGGCGTCGCGCATTGTTTGATAGTTGTGCGCCGGTGCCGTGTCGCGCTCCGAGAGAATCGGATCGGACAGCGGCCAGTCGAGGTCGAGCGCCGGATCGTCGTAGCGGCAGCCGATCTCCTCGTCCGGCGACCAGCCGTGGCTGAGGCCGTAGACATAGGTACAGGGACGCGGAAACCAGAAGCCATGTGCGACGCCGTGGGGAATCCAGGCCGTGCGCGGTCGGTCCCCGGACAGGGTGACGAAACCCGCCCGGCGTTTCGCCGGGTCGTCGGGACGCAGATCGTGCAGGGCCAGCAGCATGCTGCCGGACACCACATGCAGGTAGTCCGCGTGGCGCGGGTGGACGTGAACGCCGCGAAGTACACCGCCCTGGGAATGCACGACGTTCCACTGCAGGAAGGCATCGGAGGGCACCCAGTCGGCGCGGTAGATCTCGCAGAGCTTTCCGCGTGTGTCGCCGTACTGCACGAGGTCGCGCACGATCACGCCCGTCGGAAGCTCTGTGTCGGTCAAGGCTCGGTCCTTTGCTGTATCCGACCGACAAGACCCCAAGCTGATTAATCGCCGGTAAAACGGGCTTGATTTGTTGAAAAAATCGGTTATGGGAGATTTCGCGGCGGTCGTGAGCGACATCCTGCGGCGAATGTCCGCATGGTGCAGCCAGCTATTGCGCGGCGCGGTTTCCCTGATTTGATCCCCAGCGCCGCCGGTTTCCATTTCCCCCTGACGTTCCGGACCGGTTTGCGGCCCGACCGAACATCTTCCGACGAAAGAATTCCGATGCTGCGTCAGTTTTTCGCCTATTACCGCCCGTGGATGGGCCTGTTCTGGCTGGATTTCAGCTGCGCCGTGATTGCCGGACTGCTGGAACTCGCATTCCCTCTGGCGGTGACCGGTTTCATCGACTGGCTGCTGCCACGCGGCGACCTGCGACTGACCCTCCTGGCCGCGGCCGGGTTGATGGCGGTCTATTTTGTCACCGCCGGGCTGAATGCGATCGTAACCTACTGGGGGCACATGCTCGGCATCAACATCGAGACCGAGATGCGCCGGCGGGCGTTCGAGCATCTGCAGAAGCTTTCGTGGCGGTACTTCGACTCTCAGCGGACCGGCAAGCTGGTGGCGCGGGTGACGCGCGATCTCGAAGAGATCGGCGAGGTCGCGCACCACGGGCCGGAGGATCTGTTCATCGCGGTGATGACGTTCCTTGGCGCCTTTGCGCTGATGCTGTGGATCAATGTCGAACTGGCTGTCATAACCGGGGTGATCGTGCCGCTGTCGGTGGTGCTGGTGACGATCGCCGGCGGGCGGATGACGGCGACCTGGCGGGCGATCTATGCGCGGGTGGCGGATTTCAACGTGCGGCTGGAAGAGAATATCGGCGGCATCCGGGTGGTGCAGGCATTTGCCAACGAGAGCCACGAGAAGGTGCTGTTTGCGAAGGACAATGCGGGATACCGGGCAACCAAGCTGCAGGCCTACTGGGTGATGGCGCTGGCGACCTCGCTGCAGTACCTCGGGATGCGGGGCGTGCAGGTGGTGGTGATGGTCGTGGGCGCGGCGATGGTGCTGGGCGGCGGTCTGACCACCGGTGGCTTTGTCGGGTTCCTGCTGCTGGTCGGGGTGTTTTTCCGGCCGCTCGACAAGATCGCCGCGGTGATCGAGACCTATCCGCGCGGCATTGCCGGGTTTCGGCGCTATCTGGAACTGCTGGAGACCGAGCCGGAGATTGCCGACAGCCCCGACGCGCGCCCTGCCCCGGCCCTGCGCGGAGAGGTGCGGTTCGACAGTGTCACCTTCAGCTACGGCGAGGGCCGGCCGATCCTGCGCGACATCAATCTGACGGTGACGCCGGGCGAGACGCTGGCCTTTGTCGGGCCGTCCGGGGCGGGCAAGACCACGCTGCTGACCCTGGTGCCACGGTTTTACGAACCGGAGGCCGGGCAGATCCTGATCGACGGGATTCCGCTGGAGAAGATGACCCTCGAGAGCCTGCGCGCCCAGGTGGGGATCGTGTCGCAGGACGTGTTCCTGTTCGGCGGGACGCTGCGCGAGAACATCGCCTACGGACGGCTGGGGGCGACGGATGCGGAAATCGAGGCGGCGGCGCATCAGGCGCGGCTGGCGGAGATGATCGCCGATCTGCCGGACGGGCTTGATACCGTGGTGGGGGAGCGCGGCGTGCGGCTGTCGGGCGGGCAGAAACAGCGGGTGGCGATCGCCCGGGCGTTTCTGCGCAATCCGCCGATCCTGATCCTCGATGAGGCGACCTCGGCGCTGGATACGGAGACGGAGCGGGAGATTCAGGCGGCGCTCGATGCGCTCTCGGAAGGGCGCACGACGCTGGTGATCGCCCACCGGCTCGCCACAATCCGCGATGCGGACCGGATCGTTGTGCTGGAGGACGGGCGGATCACCGAGATCGGTACCCATGACGACCTGTTCAAATCCGGCGGGCGCTACGCGCGGCTGCAGGTGGCGTAGGGAGATGCCCACCCCCTGCCCGGCCCGCCCGGCGCTATGTCGTGCCGGAGCCGGGAAGCGGCGGCCCCTCCGGCCCTGATGCCGGTCCGATCCGCCTGAGGCGCACCATGGCGGCGATGCCGAAGGCGGGGCCAAGGGCCATGCCGGCGAGCACCAGCGGCCAGCCCGCGGCCGCCGCGAGCATCGGCGTCACCTGAACCGTGACGAAGGTGAGGGCGAAACCGAGGGCGGTCTGAAACGACATCAGGCTGCCCGCCTGGTCCGGCGGTGCGGAATCGGCGACGATTGCGGAGAACTGGGCACTGTCGGGGATGATTGTCAGGCCCCAGAGCACGACCAGCAGAAAGGTCAGCCAGACCGGGCCGCCAAAGGTCAGCGCGGTGGCGAGGGCCGCGGCACCGCTGAGCGACATGGCGAGGATCGTCACTTCCGGTTTGCCGATCCGGTCGGCGAAACGTCCGGCGAAGGCGCAGAGAAGCCCGCCGCCGCCGATGGCAGCGAAGGTGGTGAGGCGGGCGAGAAATTCGGCATACTCCGGGGCCAGCCGCGCCGAATAGGACACGGTGGTCGCGGCGGCGATCCAGGTCCACATGGCATAGAGTTCCCACATGTGGCCGAGATAGCCCGCATAGGCGAGGCGGACACGGCGGTTGGTCCAGGCGGCGGTGAGGGCGCGCGGGCGGAATTTCGGCGAGACGCTGTGATGCGGGCCGAGGGCGGTGAACAGGCAGAGCACAGCCGCGAGGACGGCGGCGGCGGATGCGGCGGCCACGGTCACGCGCCACTGCGCCCCGCCGCCGAGCGCCATCAGATGCGGCAGCGCCGAGCCCAGTGTCAGGGCGCCGACCAGGCTGCCGACCAGAAATCCCCGGTCGCGCACGCCCCAGCCGACGATGATCTTCATGCCCACCGGGTAGACACCGGCCAGCAGCGCCCCGGTCACGACGCGGGCACAGATCGACGCGGCACCGCCCGGGGGCAGCACCAGCAGCGCGGCATTGACGAGGCCGGCGAGCAGCGCCGAGGCGCAGAACACCCGTCGTGGATCGAAGCGGTCGGCCAGTCCGAGAACCGCGGAGGTCAGCGCGCCGATCACAAAGCCTATCTGAACGCCGCTTGACAGCGCCGCCTGACGCAGAGGCGGCAGATCGAACTCGCGCAGCATGTCGGGCAGGACGGCGGCGGAGACGAACCAGAGGCTCATCACCGCGACTTCGGCCACCACCAACAACGCCACCGAACGGGATTTGTCGGTCAAGGTCTGCTCCGCCGCGCTGACTGTCAGGAGGTGAGCTTACATGTGACACCCGCCGGAAGGAAACAGCGAAAGCTGCGGCGCGCGGTCTGACCTCACCCCTGGCCCCCGGTACGTCCCGGACCGGCGGGAAAAAACCCTTCGGAAGGCTTTACCGGTTTGTTACGGTTTTGTGACGGAATGGAACGGCTCGGTGGATTGGAGGCGGCATGTCGGTTTGGACAAATGCAAAGATCGGTCTGGTGTTGGTTGTTGCGGCCGGTGCGGCAGCAGACACGGCGCGGGCGGGCGGGCCGCAGGCTCCGGCGGGGGCCCCGGACCAGCTTCACCAGGTTCAGGACGATTGCGGTTTTTACCGCAGCACCGCCTTTGGCAAGGGGCTGACCCATTTCGCCACGGAGATGCTCTGGGCCTGTGAGGCGATTCAGGCCCGGCGCCGGGCAGGCATGGCGCTGAGCGCACGGCTGGCCCATGCGGAGGAGAGGTTCGACGCCTATCGCCGGGCGGTGGTTGCCGCGAGTGTCGCCGATCTCGACCAGGCGCGGCACGAAAGGCGGATCCGGCTGGGCATTGGAGAGGCGGAGAAACATGCGCTGGCCGAAAGCACCGGCGCGCTGCTGGCGCTCGAGGCAATCCGCAGCGGTTTCTGACCGGGGAAACAGTGCCACCGGATCCTTAAGACAACAGTGTGTTTTTTATACATTTCCCTGAAACCGGACCCTGAAATTTGTGCATCCGCGGCTTTCCGGGGCGCCGGTGTCACCCGCGTTCTTGTGATGTCTCCCCAGGCGCAACAGTCTTTGCGCACCGGCGCGCTGCCACCGGTCGCCCGTTTCGACGGGCGTGGCGGCAGGCGTCGGGTGGTTTCATGAACAGGGGGAGTAACATGCCAGGCGTTTCATCGACATGGACGGGAAATTCACTTCAGGTGCCCGCGCTTGCGCTTTCGGCGTTTGCGGTTCTGGCCGGTTCGGCGGCAGCGCAGGACGGCTGCGCGGAGGCGACCGGCGTGCCGGCGCATCACATGCTTCCGGCCAACAGTGACACGGTACACTGGGGGTATTTCAGCAAGGGTGTGGAGCCGGCCGTCTTCGCAAATTCCGGCGACCTGATCACCATCGAGACACTGACCCATCACGCCAACGACGATGCGGAGCGGATGATCGCCGGCGACCCGGGTGCGGAAAGCGTGTTTGCCTGGGATGCGGACGGCAAGGGGGTCGACAGACGCGGCGCCGGACCGACGGACGCTTCGGCGCTGGGTCGCGGTTCGGGAGAGGGATTTGGCGTGCATATCCTGACCGGGCCGGTGTTTGTCTGCGGCGCGGAACCGGGCGACGTGCTCGAGGTGCGGATCCTCGATCTGCGGCCCCGTCCCTCGGCCAATCCGGACTTCGCCGGCAGGACCTTCGGCAGCAACGCCGCCGCCTGGTGGGGCTTTCACTACAACGATCTGATCGAGGAGCCGGCACAGCGCGAAGTCATCACCATCTACGAACTGGACGCGACCGGCGGGCTCAACTGGGCCAAAGCCGCCTACAGCTATGTCTGGACACCGCAGACCGATCCCTACGGCGTGGTGCATGAAACCATCGACTATCCGGGGGTGCCGGTCGACCATTCGACGGTCGAGAAGAAGGAAGGGGTGCTGGAAGGGGTGCGGGTGCCGATCCGGCCGCATTTCGGCACCATGGGCGTGGCGCCGGTCGAGGCGGACTTTGTCGACTCGATCCCGCCGGGTTATTTTGGCGGCAATATCGACAACTGGCGGATCGGCAGGGGCGGGACGATGTACTACCCGGTAGCGGTCGAGGGTGCGCTGCTGTCGGCAGGGGATCCCCACGCGGCGCAGGGCGATTCCGAACTGGCCGGTACGGCGATCGAAACCTCAATGACCGGGGTGATCCAGGTCGTGCTGCACAAGGCATCGGACCTCGAAGGCACCATTGTCGAGGGGCTGGACTTCCCGCTTCTGGAAACCGAGGATGAATGGGTGGTGCACGGCTTCTCCTATGCCAACTATCTCGAGGAACTTGGCGAGGCGGCGCAGAGCGACATCTATTCCAAATCCTCGATCGACGCGGCGATGCGCGATGCGTTCCGCAAGATGCGCAGTTTCCTGATGACAGCCAAAGGCCTGACCGAAGACGAAGCGGTATCGCTGATGTCGGTTGGCACGGACTTCGGGGTCACCCAGGTGGTGGACGGCAACTGGGGTGTGCATGGCGTGGTGCAGAAGAGCATGTTCGCCGATTGACCCTGTATCGTGGACGGAGGGAATTCCGTTGCGGGTCGCGCAGGGCATTCCCCCTGCCCGGGTCCGGTCGCCGCTCCGCGGGTGAGAGCGGCGCCGGCCCGGTTCAGACTTCGGCCTGCAGTGTCGGAAACCATGCGTCCGGTCCTGAAGTCCGGCCGGCGGCAGGGGCTCGCAGGGTCCCTGCCGCCGGTTCAGGCGTCGGCGGGCTGCTGAAAGTAATTGATCGCGTTGCGCAGCCCGGCAGACATGGTGGTTTTCGGCTCCCACCCGATCAGGGAGCGGGAAAGTGCGACATCCGCCTTGCGAACCTGCTCGAGCGGACGCTCGTTGAGAGGCTCGAAAACGATCTCCCGTTTCACATCCATCAGGGCGCCGATCCGGCGGATCACATCCCGAACCCGAACCAGTTCACCGGAGCCGAGATCGACGGTCTTGCCGAGGCTGGCTTCGGATGTGGCGGCGGCGATCAGCCCGTCAACCACGTCGGAAACGTAGATCCAGTCGACCGGCCGCAGGCTGCCGAACTTTGGCGCACTGCCCCTGGCGAAGCAGCGGATCGAATAGGGCACGACCTTTTTGACATCATTCTGGCGCGGGCCGTAGACCATGAAGATCCTGGCATTGGTGATCGGCAGGCCGAACAGTTCAGCGTACATGTTGCCGTAAAGGGTGCTGGTGGCCTTGGCCGCCGCATAGGGGGAACTCGGCGTCGTGTCCCCGGCAGACATGTTCGGCGTTTCCAGCGAGTCGGCCAGAACGCAGCGCTGGCAGCCGGTTTTCGCCAGAGCGGACAGCGCACTGACCGTGCTCAGCGCATTGTCGCGAAATGTCGGGTAGACGGCCGCAAGATCGCGTGCTCCGACCACATGGCTCGCGAGATGAAAGAAGATGTCCGGTTTGATCCGGCTGAAGGTGGAAAGGGTTTCTGCCGGGTCCGACAGGTCCAGCTGCCACCAGCGCACCGGCCCGGGCCGCTCCGGCCGGGCCGAACGCGACAGGGCGTGAACCTCATACCCCCGACGGACGAGTTCCTCACAGAGATGGCTGCCGATGAACCCTGAAGCACCCGAAACGAGGACGCGTTCTCTGAGACCCGTTTCGATCATATCCCTCCCCCCGACCAGAGGAAGACGACCGGGAAAGCGCCAGCGGCCGTGGTCCGACATGCAGTCCGTTCAGAGGGGATGTCTGCCGTCCGGGCAGCCCAAACATTCACGACATTCATGTTCAACTCGAGCCCAATACTGTTATATTTCAAGCACCTGTTTCTGTTTTACCGGCAGGTGGGTGAGCGAACAACATCGGTGGACAAACAGCGTTAACGAACCGCTCGGTCCGGTTGCAGCGAAAGCTGACCCCGGTCAACCGGTGGAGGAACGGGACAGGAAATCGACAGGTCCTGTGCGAAATACCAGGCAAAATTCCGCCGATCCTCCGCCCACCCTTGCAGGTCATGGAAAATTCGGGATGGCCGAGGGGGCCGTCAAAATGCCCGCGAACCACGCGCGAAAAGCGACAGAGGCGCGGGGAAACCAGCGGTCGGCGGGATGCCTCTGACCGGCACGGGCACCTGTCCTGCCGGAGGTGACATCGCGCCCTGCCCGGCGCAGACCGCCGGACCGGCGGCACAGGGCAGACCGGGACGGCGGGACGGACCGGCGCGGCGGCGCGGTTCATTTGGTTCCGAACATGCGGTCGCCCGCATCACCGAGGCCCGGCAGGATATAGCCCCGGTCATTGAGACGTTCGTCGAGCGAGGCGGTGATGACCGGCACGTCCGGGTGCAGGTCCTTCATGCGGGCCACGCCTTCCGGAGCGGCGAGCAGACAGAGAAAGCGGATGTCAGTGGCGCCGGCCGCCTTGATCAGGTCGATGGCGGCGGCGGAGGAGTTTCCGGTGGCAAGCATCGGATCGACGGCAATGGTCACCCGCTCTTCCATGTTGGCGGGCAGCTTGCAGTAATACTGCACCGGCTTGAGGGTTTCCTCGTCGCGGTAGAGGCCGACGAAACCGACACGCGCCGCCGGAATCAGGTCGAGAACCCCGTCAAGCAGGCCGTTTCCGGCGCGCAGGATCGAGATCAGCGCGAGTTTCTTGCCCTCCAGCACCTTGGCTTCCATTTCACAC
The DNA here is from genome assembly GCA_030432315.1 of Alphaproteobacteria bacterium. GTDB lineage: Bacteria > Pseudomonadota > Alphaproteobacteria > Rhodobacterales > Rhodobacteraceae > Amaricoccus. The sequence goes on from JAUIHM010000011.1 coordinate 29,591, forward strand.
ATCGGCGTCCGGATCGTTTTGGAGATCAGCGGCAGGTCCTTCGAAACCTCGTAGGCCAGCAGCTGGCTGATCTCGCGCAGAAGGCGACGAAATCCGGCCGTCGAGGTTTTCTCCTCGCGCATGATCGTCAGCTTGTGCTGGACCAGCGGATGGTCGACGACGGTGAGATGGGGTTTGCTCATGAATCCTCCGGGGCAAGTCTGGCGATAACGGCGGCGCGGGTGTCCGGGTCGCAGAAGGCGGCGTCAATGGCCGTGCGGTTGATGGCGGTGAAGTCGGCTGCGGTCCAGCCAAACGTCGCGGCGAGCCGGGCATATTCGGTCGGCAGGTCGGTGTGGAAATACGGCGGATCGTCGGTGGAGATCGTGACCGCCACACCTGCGTCGCGCAGCCGGCTGACCGGGTGGGAGGGCCAGTCGGGAAAGACGCCGAGAGCGATGTTCGAGCCGGGGTTGGTTTCCAGCACGATGCCGTCACGGGCGAGACGCCTGACGAGGCCGGGGTCTTCAACGGCGCGCACCCCGTGACCTATGCGGCTGACCGGAAGATGGTCGAGGGCGGCGGCGACGCTTTCGGCGCCGCAGATTTCGCCCGCGTGAACGGTGAGTCCGAGACCGGCTTCGGCGGCGATCGCATAGGCGGGCGCATAGTCCGAGAGATGACCGAACCGCTCCTCGCCGCCCATTCCAAAGCCGGTGACGTACTTTCCGACCGTGTCGGCGGTCCGCCGGGCGGCGGTTGTTGCGCGCTCGGGACCGAAATGGCGGATCGCGGTGGGAATGAAGCGGGCGGTGATGCCGTGGGCGGCTTCGGCGGCTTCCGCACCCTCGGTCATCGCCGCGAGGTAGTCGGCCCAGGCTGCCGCAGACCCGTCGCCGCAGAGGTCCGGGGCGAGGAAAAGCTCGGTATAAACCACGCCGTCCCCGGCCGATTTTGCCAGCACGGCTTCGACCAGACGGCGGAAATCGTCGGGGGTCTGCAACACCTGGCAGGCGGCTTCGTAGGTGCGCAGGAAATGGGCGAAATCCTCCCAGAGATAGGCCCCCTGCCCGTCGAAGACCCCGTCGAGGGTGATGCCCTTTTCCGTTGCCAGGGTGCGGATGAAATCGGGCGGCGCGGCGCCTTCGAGGTGGACGTGCAGTTCGACCTTGGGGATGTCACGCCAGCCGGTCACAGGAAACTCCTTCCGTGTCTGCCGGCGGTGAGGCCGAGGTGGGCGGCGAGGGTTTCGCCCACATCAGCGAAGCCGACGGTGCCGATGGCGCGGGGTTGAATGCCGGGACCGAAACCCAGCACCGGAACCCGCTCGCGGGTGTGATCGGTGCCGCGCCAGGTCGGGTCGTTGCCGTGGTCGGCGGTGATGAACACGAGGTCGCCGTCCCGGAGTTTGGCCATCAGACCGGGGATGCGGCCGTCGATCAGTTCGAGATTGGCCGCATAGCCGGAGACGTCGCGCTGGTGACCGTAGAGGGTGTCGCTGTCGACGAGATTGGTGAAGATGAAGTCGCCCGATCGGGCCTCATCGAGGGCCTGGAGGGTGCGGTCGAAATTGTCCATGTCGGACTTGCCCTTGGAGGCATCGGTGACGCCCTTGTGGGCGAAGATGTCGGAGATCTTGCCGATGGCGAAGGTGCGTCCACCCGCCGCCACGACGCGGTCGAGCAGCGTGTTGTCGGGCGGGGTGATGGCGAAGTCGCGCCGGTTGGGGGTGCGGGTGAAGGTTTCGGAGGTTTCGCCGAGAAACGGGCGGGCGATGACCCGGCCGACGCGCATCGGGTGGACGATTTCCGCGGCGGTTTCACACAGGGCGTAGAGGCGGTCGAGGCCGAATTTCTCCTCGTGGGCGGCAATCTGCAGCACGCTGTCGACGGAGGTGTAGAAGATCGGTTTGCCGGTGGCGATGTGTTCCTCTCCATACGCGTGCAGGACCGGCATGCCGGAGGAATGTCTGTTGCAGAGTGTGCCGGGAATATTGCCGCGGGCGATGATCGGGCCGGTGACCTCGGCCGGGATCGACGGATCGCCGTCGGGGAAGTAGTGCCAGTTCCAGGGCACCGGAAGTCCGGCAAGTTCCCAATGGCCGGAGGGCGTATCCTTGCCGATGGAGACCTCGGTGGCGGCGCCGTGAATGCCGGTGGGGACCTCGTCGAAGCCGGGCAGATCGAACGACGGATCGGCGGCGCGGATCGCGGCACCGAGGCCGATGGCGCCCATGTTGGGAACCTGGAGCGGACCGGAGCGGTTCTGCTCCGCCCTGCCCGCGGCACAGGCCTGGATGATGTGGCCGAAGGTGTTCGAGCCTTCGTCGCCGAAAGCTGCGGCGTCGGGCGCGCCGCCACAGCCGGCGCTGTCAATGACGATGAGAATCGCGCGGGGCATCAGGACACGGTTTCCACGATCAGGGGATGTTCGGGTTCGGGACGGTCGGAGAAGGTATAGGCGGCGCGGATGCGCGCTTCCGCCGCGTGGGCAGCTTCGGTAGTGGCCGCGTGAACCAGTGCCAGAGGCGTGTCGGGTTCGACCATCAGGCCGAGGCCGGTGGTGTGTTCGAGTCCGACGGCATAGTCGATGGCATCGGAAGCACGCCGCCGGCCGCCGCCAAGCTCCACCACGGCGAACCCGAGACCCCGGGTGTCGATGCCGGTGACGAATCCGACGGTGTTGGCGGTCACTTCATGGACGATCGGTGCGCGGGGCAGATAGCTGTCCGACCGGTCCATGAAATCGGCGGGACCGCCGAGTGCTGCGACCATTCGGCCGAACACCTCGGCCGCACTGCCGGTATGGAAGGCGTCACGCATCCTGGTCGCGCCTTCGGCAACCCCGGACGCAAGACCGCACTGCGCGAGCAGTTCCGCGCCGAGCGCCACGGTCACGTCCCAGAGGCGGCCGTCAACGGCGTCGCCACGCAGGAACCTGACCGCGTTGGTCATCTCCAGCGCGTTTCCGGCGGAGGTGGCGAGCGGTTCGTTCATGTCGGTGATCAGGGCGCGGGTGGCGCAGCCCGCCCCGTTGGCAACGTCGACCAGGGCACGGGCGAGGCCGCGCGCATCATCCAGCGACGACATGAAGGCGCCGGTGCCGCATTTCACGTCGAGGATCAGGCCGCCCAGCCCGGCGGCGAGTTTCTTCGACAGGATCGAGGCGGTAATCAGATCGATGCTCTCGACCGTCGCGGTGACGTCGCGGATGCCATAGAAACGTTTGTCGGCAGGCGCGATGTCGGGGGTCTGGCCGATGATGGCGCAGCCGACATCCGCCACGACCCGGCGCAGGGTTTCGGCGTCGGGCTGGGTGGTGTAGCCGGGGATCGCGTCGAACTTGTCGAGCGTACCGCCGGTGTGGCCAAGCCCGCGCCCGGAGATCATCGGCACGTAGGCACCACAGGCAGCGAGCGCCGGCGCCAGCATCAGGCTCACATTGTCGCCAACGCCACCGGTGGAATGTTTGTCGACAACCGGCCCGGGAAGATCCCAGTCGAGCACCGTGCCGCTGTCGCGCATCGCCAGCGTCAGGGCCACCCGTTCATCGGTGTTCATGCCCTGGAAGTAGACCGCCATGGCAAAAGCGGCGACCTGGCCTTCGGAAACACTTTCTTCGGTCAGGCCCTCGACCATGAAACGGATCTGTTCGGCGTCGAGGGTGCCGCCGTCGCGTTTTGCGGCGATGATTTCCTGTGGCAGCATCAGACACCGCCACCCGGCGTGGCGCGGGTCATGTGGTCGGTGGAGAAACTGCCGGGGAGCAGTTCGGCCATGGTCGTGCGCGCCTTTTCTCCCTCGAGCCCGGCCATGACGATGATGGTGCCGGGCGAAGAAAACTCCGCCAGCTTCTGGCGGCAGCCGCCACAGGGGGATACCGGCAGGTCGCTGTCGGCGATCACCCAGATCTCGGCAATCTCGCGCTCTCCGGCGAGGGCCATGGCGGCGATGGCGCCGGCCTCGGCGCAGGTGCCTTCGGGATAGGCGACGTTCTCGACGTTGCAGCCGGAGAAAACCCTGCCGCTGCCGGTCCTCAGGGCGGCGCCGACCTGAAAGCCCGAATAGGGCGCATAGGCATTGCGGCGGGCGGCGGCGGCCGCATCGAACAGGCTCATCGGTATCTCCCTCCTGCGTCTGCGCAACTATGCTCGCGCGGCCCCGCCAAAGGCAAGTGGGATCAGGGAAGCCGGTGGTGCAGTCTCACCGGTCAAGGTGACCGCCGCGTGACCGGACCAGGTTGCCGGCCGCCGACGGGCGTCGTGTCGGTTCGGGGCGAACTCAGGGATTGCCAGCGATACCGTCACAACGCATAACCGGCGGCAGCCGGCGTCGGATCCCGGTGTCGGATCCTGGCGGAACCGCGCCCGGTCCGGTCAGGCGCTGCGTTCGACGCTGCTGTTCCAGGAATCGAGTTTGCGGTAGATGGTCGAGGGTGAAACGCCGAGCACCTTGGCGGCGCGGGGGATCGAGCCGCCGCAATGGGTGATGGTCGCCTCGATGAATTCGCGTTCCACATCGGACAGCGGCAGGCCGACGAGATCGGCCATGCGTCCGGTGACCGGCACCCGGTCGGCTGAGGCCACCCAGGAAGGACGAAACTGCTGCACCTTGCCGTCGGACCGGTTGCGGGCAGCCTCGTCCTCCGAAAACTGCCGCGACGCAGCGAGTTCTGACGGGAGCATCTCCGGCGTCACCAGCGGCCCGTCGTGCAGAACCATGACGTTGCGCACGACATTGAGAAGCTGACGCACGTTGCCGGGCCAGGGGTGATTGATGAGGATCTGCGCCACCTCCCTGTCGAAGCCGGTGAAGCCCTTGCCCTCCTCACGGGCATATTCCACCAGGAACGACTGGGCGATGTCGAGAATGTCCTGGCCCCGTCCCTGCAGCGGCGGCATGTGGATCGGCACGACGTGCAGCCGGTAGTAGAGATCCTCACGGAACCGTCCGGCGCGCACTTCGTCCAGCGGATTGCGGTTGGTGGCGCAGACGATGCGCACGTCGACCGGGACCGGCCGCGCGGCGCCGACCGGCTGAATGGTCGACGTCTGCAGGAACCGCAGCAGCTTGGTCTGCAGACTGAGGTCCATTTCGCAAACCTCGTCGAGGAACAGCGTGCCGCCGTTGGCCACCGCCGCCGCACCGGGTTTGTCGCTGAGTGCGCCGGTAAAGGCACCTTTCAGATGTCCGAACACCTCGGATTCCAGCAGATCGCGCGGGATCGCCGCACAGTTCAGCGGCACGAAGGGTTTGTGCGCCCGGTTTGACAGGGAATGGATCGCCCGGGCGGCAACATCCTTGCCGGTGCCGCTCTCGCCGGTGATGAACACCGTTGCCGTGGAGCGGCCGATGGACTTGATCATCCGGTAGATGTCGGTCATCGGCTTCGAATGGCCGATGAAGCCCTCGAACCCGCCACTGTCGGTGTCGACCTCCAGCGCCGCCGAATCGCTCTGGTGCGGTGCCGACGCCAACGCATTCTGCACGGCATTGACAAGGCGCGCGTCATCGAACGGCTTGACCAGAAAATCGAACGCACCGGCACGCATCGCCTGAACCGCGCGGTAGATCGAACCGTTCGCCGTGATGACGATCACCCGAATATCCGGAGCGTTGGCCTGCAGCGTCTCCAGCAGTTCGATGCCGTCACCGTCGGGAAGCTGCAGATCCAGCAGAACCAGCCGCGGCTTGCAGCGAATAAGGTAGTCCCGCGCATCCGACATCGTGAAGGTGCGGGTGACCGTATGCCCGGCCCGTTCGAGGGCCTGTCCGTAGAGCATGGACAGCGACTCGGTGTCCTCGACCAGCAGCAGACTGTCCTGGACGTCCTTTCCCCTACCCGGCATTGCGTTTTCCTTTGGCAAATCTCACTGCGGCGTCGATCTCGCGGATGCACTCCCTCACCTTGGGTGTGATGTCGGAGTCGGCCGGGTTGTGGCTGGCGATGTTGACCTGTCGCGCGATCGTCTGAAGCCTGGCCGCGCCGATCGCACCACCGACGGAAATCAGAATGTGCGACGCACTGCCGATCGAAGCAAGATCGAGCGGATCGAGGCCATTCGAAAGGTTCTGGCCGGAGGATTCAAGATCGGTCACGACCTTCTCCAGCAACTCATCCATCATTTCCGGCCCGATCGCTTCTGCAAGCGCATCATAGACAACCAGATCTATCTCCGCCTCATCACTTCCGGTTTCCGGCTCGGGCGCAGTGGCGGGTTTTGGCGACGCGGCGGCGTCCTTCCGCAGCCACGGCACGAGCGACACAAGACCGTTGCCGAGAACCTCGATGCTGATGATCGGTTTGGAAATCAGGCCGTTTGCCCCGGCTTCGGCGATCTTGTCCCTGTGCTCACGCAGGGCATAGGCCGTCAGGGCGACGATGGGAACCGACCGGCGCGCGTCGCTCCTCGCACGAATGCGCCGGATTACGTCGAGACCGGACAGCCGCGGCATTTCGATATCAACGATCACCAGATCGAAGGTTCCCGTTTCGAACTTCTCCAGTGCCTCGACCCCGTCGGAACAGATTTCGCAGGTGATACCGAGCGCACGCAGCATCTGGCTCGCCACCATCTGATTGGTTGGATTGTCTTCCGCCAGCAGCACATGCAGACCGGCGAGGCCATGGGTGTCTTCAGCGGCCTGCGCCTTGCCGGCAGGAGTTGATGGTACGGCGGTCACTGCCGCCTCGCGCGGCTCGTAGAGATTGCGCTCGACCGGGAAGCGCACCGTGATGTCGGCGCCGCCTTCGGGCCTGTTGCGCAGCGCAAAGGTACCGCCGTGGCTTTCGGTCAAGTTTCGGACAATGTGCAGACCGATGCCATGTATCGCCGTTTCCAGCCCGAGGTCATTGCAGCTCGACTGCATCACCTGATCGGCGACGGCCTGGGGAATGCCGGGGCCGGTATCGGTGACACGGATCTCGACGCCGCCGGCGTCGTGACAGGTAACGGTCATCCGCACCGTTCCGGACGCGGTATGCTTGATGGCATTCGACAGCAGATTGCCGACGAGGCGGACCATCATGATATGGGTCAGGTCGAGGCCGGCGGGCAGATTGCGGCCGCAGTCAATCTCAAAGCCGATGCCCTTGGCCTGGGCTTCGCCGCGCCAGCGGCGGTCCACATAGGGAATGAACCGGCTGAAGTCGAGCCGGTCGGTGCGGACATCCTCGCCGCCAAGCCTGATGCTGATCAGCCCCGCCAGCGAATGGCAGGCATTTGCGATCCGGTCGAACTGTTCGCGCGCCTCGGACGGCAGCGTCTCACGGTCCACCGTCGCCACCCCGCCGATCACGCCCTGAAGTGCGCCACGGATGTCGTGGGCCAGCATTGCCGCTTCGATTCCTTCAGTCAGATCCTCTCCCGCGCGAAGGTGATCCGGTACGATAGGCGAATTGTACACTGTTGCCGCTTTCTATGCCGTCATGTCCCGTCAAACGCCCCAGTCTCAGATTTGTAAAACCCAAGGTTGAGCAAACTTCCTAGCACTCAACACTCAATATACCGATTTTAGCGTAATGGTAAAATCCTTTCCAGAATGCAAACATTCTTGTGAGCGGGAAACCGCAAAGCGATGAATCGAAAATGGACCCGACTGCAGAGTTCCGGGTAGATTTTGTCGGGGAAGCAGGGTTCCTGGCTGAAGCGATTCGCGGCCGATGAAACGGCCTGCAAATCGTAACCTGTATTTTCAGAATTTTCCACCTGGTCGGGCACTGTCGCCTGAACCGAAACGACCAGGGCCTGCGCCTCAGGACGCAAGCCGACCGAGAATGCTGGACCGAAGCCGCCCCATGTCATTGGGCGTTTCGACAATGTCGTCGAAATCCTCCGGGCGACTGGTATTTCCCAGAGACACAAACAGGGCGTTCGAATACTGCTTTCGCAGCGACTGCATCAGCGGATCGCCACCGACGCTCGTGCTGTCGACCAGAACCACGTCGACATCCTTGCCCGAATCGTCGCCGGCAAACACCACGCGGTCCGACCGAAGCGCCGCGCGGTAGATCGCCGCGAGCGCCGCAGACCGGGTTTCAAGATGCACGGTGATGCTTTCGTCGCGCACCGTTTCCGCCGGAATCGAGACGCGGATGATCCGGTGCCCGGTTTCTTCGTCCACCAGCGTCAGGACGCCGCTGCAGGCCGAAATCAGGCCGCGGACAATCAGCGGGCGCAGCGAGTCCGAGGACACCTGGTCGGCGCCGTGCTCGCTCATGCCCATGAGCAGATCGAGTTTCCAGTCGATCGCCGGACCGTCAACGTCGAACCCGATGTCACAGATCAGGTTCAGCCCGTCATGTTTCAGGGCCACTTCGATGGCGTCCGGCCCCGAGGCGTCGAGGACATACTCGCAGAGATGGACCACGATCTGCTGCAGCCGGTCCCGATCGCCCACCACCCGGCCGGGAGTGCCCGGCTCGATCCGCATGGAAAAGCCTGACAGGCCGCTGTTGGTCAGGGCGGAGCGGATGTTTGCGGCCATCTGCGTCAGCGAGAACGGCTCGGGCCGCAGCCGGAACCGGCCGTCCTGCATTTCACCGTAATCGAGAAGGCCGGCCAGCATCTGAAGAACCGACTGGCCACAGGCCTTGGCCTGATCGACCAGCTTTTTCTGCGAAAATTCGAGGCTGCTCTGCTCCAGCAGCGCCAGTGGACCGAGGATCCCGTTCAGCGGATTGCGCAGTTCGTGGCTCATCATCGACAGGAACCGGGACTTCGCTTCGCTCGACCGCTTGGCCTCTTCCGCCACCAGCCGGTTGACGTTGGCAATGTCGCGCTGACGGCGGTACTCGCGCAGGATCATGTACAGTGAAAGTATGCTCAGCAGAACCGCGGCAAGGCTGATGAAACCGGTGGTCATCGAACTGGTCTGAATCCGGTTGCGCACCTGGGCGCTGGCTGCAGTATCGGCGCGCACAACCCTTAGCGTATAGAGCCGCAGTTCCTTCTGAAATTCCTTCAGATCGTTCAGAATCGTCTCGATGGTTTCGGTATCGTCGGGCGCCAGATTGATCAGGATCGGGTCGATCTCCTTGAGATACGAGCCGATGGCCTCAAGCGATCCGTGGCCCTCGTCGTACTTGCGCATCTGCTCGCCGACGCGGCCGGTTCCCATCATGAACACCCGGCTCCAGAGAATCTCGAACCGGTGCTGCGCACCTTCCAGCGCCTCCGGCGTCTGTTCGAGGCTCAGGGTCGAGACGCTCAGCTGAAAGCGGAGCAGTTCGACCTCCATCTGGGTGGCCGACCAGAGCAGGTTGTCCTGGCTGATGATGCGCAGATTGTCGACATCCCGACGAATGGCGAAGAATCCAATCCCCGCGAAGCCCGCCATTGCAAGCAGGACCGCCAGACCGACATACTTGGGAATTGGACGCATTTTGTCAGAGGGACTCTATTCTGACGACCTGCCAGATCAGACGGGTGTTGTAGACCGGGTCATGCAGTTCCGAATGATCGGATATCGGGTACATCAGCCAGAGCGGTCCCTTGTCGCGCCGTGACAGAGGCTGTCCGTCGGCCTCAAGCGCAAGAATGACGTTGTATTTGCGAAAGTCGCTTGTAGGCACGTCGACATAGTAGTCGTTTGCGGCGGTAAAGCGGATGGTTTCCGCATCCCCCAGGGCGAGGTGTTCGAGGACATCGCGCACCAGAGGCCCGCGATAGGTTACCAACCCGTCCGTAAACTCGTTCTCGGTCGTGATGCTGACCAGCGGCAGGGCCTCCAGCTGTTCCAGCGTGAATTCAAGGTCGGCACCTCCGTCCGCGCCACGGCTGAGGGTCAGCGCCGCTTCCGCACCGACCGGCCCCGACACCGCGAACAGCGTACATATTGTCAGACACCAGGCAACAATCGCCCGCCGAACTACACCTTGGGTTGATCTGTCCACAGAAACCATTCCTCACCTGTTACCGTACCGGATTTTCCACCGTCGGCGGCCCAATCCGGAAAAGACGATCCATAAATAGTAAGCGAAGTTGAATTAACTGTGAATAGCCAATCGCGATGAGAGTTTATCGGAAGAATCTGACACAGAACAGGAGGGATTGCATTTCGCAACGCAAATAATCGCAAAACGCAAAGCCCCAAAACGCCGTTTTCGCACCGGTCTGCATTGCTCCCCTGACGGTTTCCTCGCCCCTAACGGGTGGGATAACCGATGGAGGACAGTCCGTCCGTGATCTCATCGAGAATTGCCGGATCATCGATTGTTGCCGGAAGTCGATACTCCGCTCCGTCGGCGATCCGGGCCATTATCCCGCGCAGAATCTTGCCAGACCGGGTTTTGGGCAGCCGCTCGACCACCACGGCCGCCTTGAACGCCGCCACCGGGCCGATTTTCCGTCGCACCAGCCGCACGCATTCGTCGATGATTTCCGCATGATCGCGGGTGCAGCCCCGGTTGAGGCAGATGAACCCGACCGGCAACTGGCCCTTCAGCGGGTCGGAGGCGCCGATCACCGCACATTCCGCCACGTCCGGATGCGAGGCAAGCACCTCCTCCATGCTGCCTGTCGACAGTCTGTGACCGGCAACGTTGATCACGTCGTCGGTGCGGGCCATGATGTAGAGGTAGCCGTCTTCGTCGATCATGCCGGCGTCACCGGTTTCGTAGTAGCCGGGAAAGGTCGAAAGATACGAACTGACAAAACGGTCGCCGGCATTCCAGAGCGTCGACAGGGTTCCCGGCGGCAGTGGAAGCCGTATCGCCACCGCCCCGAGTTCTCCCGGTTTCATGTCCTCTCCGGCCTCTGAAAGGATCCGCACGTCATAGCCGGGCATCGCCACCGTCGGGGATCCAGGCTTCACCGGCAGCAGCCCGAGACCGGCCGGATTGGCGGCAATCGCCCATCCGGTTTCGGTCTGCCACCAGTGGTCGATCACCGGCACCTGAAGCCGGGCTCTCGCCCATTCGATGGTGTCCGGATCGGCGCGCTCCCCGGCGAGGAACAGGTGTTTGAGCGAAGAGGTGTCGTAATCGCCGACCATCCTGCCCTCCGGATCGTCACGCTTGATCGCCCTGAATGCTGTCGGCGCCGTGAACAGGGCCTTGACCCCGTACTCGCCGATCACCCTCCAGAACGTTCCCGCGTCCGGCGTGCCCACCGGCTTGCCCTCGAACACCACCGTGGTCGCCCCGACAATAAGCGGACCGTAGACGATGTAGGAATGTCCTACGACCCAACCGACGTCCGAAGCACTCCAAAACACGTCGCCGGCGTGAATGTCGTATATGTTGCCCATGGTCCAGCTGAGCGCCACCGCATAGCCGCCGTGCGTGCGCACGACCCCCTTTGGCTGACCCGTGGTGCCGGATGTATAGAGAATGTAGAGCGGATCCATGCCGCCCATCTCCGCACAGCCCACCGGTTCCGCGCCGTCAAGGAACGCATTCCAGTCAATGTCTCGTCCTTCGGTCATCACGGCAGCCGCCTGCGGTCGCTGCAGGACCACCGTGAATTCGGGGGTGTGTCGGGCGATCCCGATCGCCTCGTCGACCATCGGCTTGTAGGCGACCACCCTGCCCGGCTCGATACCGCAGGACGCGGCGAGGATCGCCTTGGGGGTACAGTCGTCGATGCGTACCGCAAGTTCCGGCGCCGCAAAACCGCCGAACACTACCGAATGCACCGCGCCGATCCGCGCACAGGCCAGCATTGCCACCAGCGCCTCCGGCACCATCGGCATGTAGATGATCACCCGGTCGCCGCGCTCGACGCCGCGGGCCGCGAGCGCCCCGGCGAGGCGCGACACCTGGTCGAGCAGTTCGGCATAGGTGATCTTCGTCTTGTTGCCGGTGACGGGCGAATCATGGATAATCGCGACCCGTTCACCGTGACCCGCCTCCACATGGCGGTCGAGCGCGTTGTGGCAGATGTTGCAGACGCCGTCGGCATACCAACCGTAGAGAGGTGCCCGGCTGTCATCGAGTGCGGCGGAAGGCGGTTTCGACCAGTCGATCGCGGCGGCGGCATCCATCCAAAACCCTTCGGGATCCTCCTGCCATGCCTTGTAGACATCACGGTAGCCCATGCGTTCCTCCATCAGCCTCTGTTATCCGTAACTTTGCACCGGGGCGCCGGCGAGCGCGGAAATGTTGAGAATGCCCCGCGCGGTAATCGACGGGGTGACGATATGCGCCCGGTTGCCCATCCCCATCAGGATCGGACCGACCTCCAGCCCGCCTGCCACCACCTTGATAATGTTGCGCACCGCACTCGCCGCGTCGCTGTTGGCGAAAATCAGAACGTTGGCGGCCCCTTCGAGACGGGAATTGGGGAAAATCCGCTCGCGCAGATCCGCATCGAGCGCGGAATCCGAGTGCATTTCCCCCTCATAGACAAAGTCCGGCCGCCGCGCATCAAGCAGCGCGAGCGCCCCGCGCATCCGCTGGGCGGATTCCGTCCTGAGATTGCCGAACTGCGAATGCGAGCAGAGCGCTACCTTCGGCTCCAGCCCGAAGCGCCGCACATGTCGGGCCGCAGCCATCACCGTGTCGGCGATCTGCGCCGCATCGGGTTCCGGATGGACGTGGGTATCGGCAATGAACAGCGGTCCCTTTTCGGTGATCATCAGCGACAGCGCGCCCAGCGGACGCATCTTCTCGGTGCCGAGCACCTCGCTGACATAGTTCAAATGCCAAAGGTACTGACCAAAGGTACCGCAGATCATGCTGTCCGCTTCCTCGCGGTGCACCATCACCGCGGCAATGGCGGTGGAATTGGTGCGCATGATCGCCTTGGCGAGATCCGGCGTCACCCCGCGCCGTTCCAGCAGTTCGTGATAGGTCCCCCAGTATTCGCGGAACCGCGGATCGTCGGCAGGGTCGACCAGATCATAGTCGCGGTCGATGCGGATCGGAATGGCATCGCGTTCGCAGCGCATGGCGATCACGTCGGGACGGCCGATCAGGATCGGCCGGTCGACACCGTCCTCGCGCATCGCATGAACGGCGCGCAGCACCCGCTCGTCCTCACCCTCGGCAAAAACGATCCGCCGCACCGAGGATCGGGCCACCTCGAACACCGGGCGCATGATCAGACCGGAGCGGTAGACCATGTGGTTCAGCGCGTCCCGGTAGGCGTCGAGATCCGGCACCGGGCGTTGGGCCACTCCGGTCTCCATCGCCGCCCTCGCCACTGCGCTGGCGACGATCGCCAGAAGCCGCACGTCGAAGGGTTTCGGGATCAGATAGTCGCGGCCGAAGCTCAACCGCTCGCCCTGATAGGCTGCCGCCGCCTCCGCCGAGGAGGAACCGCGCGCCAGTTCGGCGATGCCCTCGACGCAGGCAATCTCCATTTCGTCGTTGATCTCGGTCGCACCCACGTCCAGCGCGCCGCGAAAGATGAACGGAAAGCAGAGCACGTTGTTGACCTGGTTGGGATAGTCGGACCGGCCGGTGGCAATGATGGCGGTCGGATTGGCCTGCCGCGCCACGTCGGGCGTTATCTCCGGATTGGGATTGGCCAGCGCCAGAATGATCGGATCGGTATCGACCATGCGGCGCACCATGTCCGCAGTCAGGATGTTCGGCCCCGACAGGCCCAGGAACAGTTCGGCACCGTCGATCACCTCATCAAGGGTGCGCAGGTCGGAGGCCTGGGCGAATGCGGCCTTTTCCGGGTTCATGTCGACCTCGCGCCCCTCGTAAACGAGGCCGTGCACGTCGCAGAGCCAGATGTTTTCGCGCCTGGCTCCCAGCTTCAGCAGCATGTTGAGACAGGCAATTCCCGCCGCGCCGCCGCCGGTGGAGACGATCTTCACCTCGGAAATGTCGCGCCCGGCAATGCGCAGCGCATTGGTCGCCGCGGCACCGACAACGATCGCCGTGCCGTGCTGGTCGTCATGAAACACCGGAATGTTCATGCTCTCGCGGCACAGCCGCTCGACGACAAAACAGTCCGGCGCCTTGATGTCCTCGAGGTTGATCGCCCCGAAAGTCGGTTCGAGGCTGCGGACGATGGCGGCGAGTTTCTCCGGATCGGTCTCGTCCACTTCGATGTCGAAACAGTCGATATTGGCGAATTTCTTGAACAGGACCGCCTTGCCTTCCATCACCGGCTTCGAGGCAAGCGCTCCGATGTTGCCAAGACCCAGCACCGCCGTACCGTTCGATACCACCGCCACCAGGTTCGCCCGCGCGGTATAACGCGAGGCAGTGGTCGGGTCGGCCCGGATTTCAAGGCAGGCTTCGGCCACGCCGGGACTGTAGGCGCGGCTCAGGTCGCGCTGGTTGGCCATCGGCTTGGTGGCACGGATCTCCAGCTTTCCGGGACGCGGAAACTCGTGGTAGTCCAGCGCCGCCTGGCGGGCGCTCTCCCTGCTGCCGTCGTCCATCCCGTATTCCTCCCAGTGTTCTGCTGCAGTGCGCCACCGGCACCTTTCCGATAAACCGCATTTTCGCGCCGGTGTCGCCCCTCAAACCCGTCGCGCCATTCTCATCCCGGCGGGCCGTCGCGCCACGGCGCCAGGATTCCGCCGATCGCGGCACTGGCCGGCGTCGCCACCCCGACCGCCGCGCCGTGCCGCACCACCGCACCGCTGATCCAGTCAATCTCCAGGGTGCGTCCCTCGCTCAAATCATGAGCGGTCGAGGTCCGGCCGCCGTCCGGCAGGGCCATGAACGCTTCCATCGACACCGCAACCGCGTCCTCGGACAGACGCACGCCGCGGGCACGCGCGACCGCGGCCCCCTCCTCCATCAGCTGTTCGGTCAGGGCCAGCGCCTCGGGCACCGCGCGGATCTGCCCAAAGGTGCAGCGGGTCGCAGCACTCATGCTGCTCACGGCATTGAAGAACAGAAACTTCATCCACAGGTCGGCGTCGATATCCGGCACCTCGGGCGCGTTGATCCCCGCTTCATTCAGAACCGCACGCAGGTCCGCCACCGGAGGACGGCCGTTCGGGCCGATGCTGAACCGCGGCACGATGCCGTAGCGGGTAATCACGCCCGGCGCGGTGATGTTGGCAAAAATCCGCGCCACCCCGGTCAGCGTCCGCTCGCGGCCAAAGGCGGCGGCCAGCAAGTCCGGCGCATCGACCCCGTTCTGGAACGGCAGCACCCGGGCCTCCGGATGCAGAGCGGGGGCGGTGGCGGCGATGGCATCGGCCAGTTGCTGGGCCTTGACCGCATAGATTACCACGTCGCTTTGGCCGAGGATCGCCGGATCGGCCCCGAGCGCCGCCGGTGTCACCGTCAGATCGCCGTCGGGATCGATCAGCCGCAGGCCGTTGCGGGAAATCGCCGCGAGCTGCGCGCCGCGCGCCAGCAGCGCCACTTCCGTTCCCGCCGCCGTCAGCCGCGCCGTCAGCCAGCCACCGATCCCGCCGGCACCGACAATGCCGATCCGCAGTGACACCGCTCAGTCCTCCCGCGCCTGGCGGATCAGGCCGAGGATCTGCCGCGCCGCGTCGGGTATGTTGGTGCCGGGACCAAAGATCGCGCTGACCCCGGCCGCCTTCAGAAAGGCGTAATCCTGCTGCGGGATCACCCCGCCACAGATCACCAGCACCTCGCCGGCACCCTGGGCGCGCAGGGCCGCGATCAGTTTCGGCGCGAGGGTCTTGTGCCCCGCCGCCTGGCTCGAAATGCCGACCACGTGCACGTCATTGTCGACCGCATCCTGGGCCGCCTCTTCGGGGGTCTGGAACAGCGGCCCCACATCGACGTCGAAGCCGATGTCGGCAAAGGCGGTGGCGATGACCTTCGCGCCGCGGTCGTGGCCGTCCTGGCCCATCTTGACCACCAGCATCCGCGGCCGGCGGCCTTCCTCGACGGCGAATTTATCCACATTTGCCCTGATCGCCGCGAAATCCGCGTCGCCCTCATAGGCGGCGCCGTAAACCCCGGCGAGGGTCCTCACCTCGGCCCGGTGACGTCCAAACACCCTTTCCATCGCGTCGGATATCTCCCCCACCGTCGCCCGCGCCCGCGCGGCCTCCACCGACGCGGCCAGCAGGTTGCCGCCGGAAGAGGCGGCCTGCTCAAGCGCCGCAAGGGCGCCTTCGCAGGCCGCCGCATCCCGCGTTTCGCGGATGCGGGCCAGCCGCGCCACCTGCGCCTCACGCACCGCAACATTGTCCACGTCAAGAATGTCTATCGGATCCTGCTCGGCCAGCCGGTACCGGTTGACCCCGACGATCACTTCGTCGCCCCGGTCTACCGCCGCCTGGCGCCGCGCAGCGCTTTCCTCGATCCGCAGTTTGGGCATGCCGGAAGCCACCGCCCTGGTCATGCCGCCGAGCGCATCGACCTCCTCGATCAGCGCCCAGGCCTTCTCCGCCAGTTCGGCGGTCAGGCTTTCGACATAATACGACCCGGCCAGCGGATCGATGACATTGGTAATGCCGGTTTCCTCCTGGAGGATCAGCTGGGTGTTGCGGGCGATCCGGGCGGAAAAATCCGTCGGCAGGGCAATCGCCTCGTCGAGGGCATTGGTGTGCAGCGACTGGGTACCGCCGAGAGCCGCCGCCATCGCCTCATAGGCGGTCCGGACCACGTTGTTGTACGGATCCTGTTCCTGCAGCGACACGCCGGAGGTCTGGCAGTGGGTGCGCAGCATCAGGCTGCCCGGCTTTTTCGCACCGAATTCCGTCATGATCCGGTGCCAGAGCAGCCGCGCCGCCCGCAGTTTCGCCGCTTCCATGAAGAAATTCATGCCAATGGCGAAGAAGAAGCTCAGCCGTCCGGCAAAGGCATCGACATCCAGGCCGCTGGCAATCGCCGCCCGAACATACTCGCGCCCGTCCGCCAGGGTAAAGCCCAGTTCCTGAACCAGGTTCGCCCCGGCCTCCTGCATGTGGTAGCCGGAAATCGAGATCGAATTGAACTTCGGCATCTCGGCGGCGGTATAGGCGATGATGTCGGAGACGATCCGCATCGAGGGTTCCGGAGGATAGATGTAGGTGTTGCGAACCATGAACTCCTTGAGAATGTCGTTCTGGATCGTCCCCGACAGAACCGAGCGGTCGTGGCCCTGCTCTTCGCCGGCGACGATGAAACAGGCCAGGATCGGAATCACCGCCCCGTTCATGGTCATCGACACCGAAACCCTGTCGAGCGGAATGCCGTCGAACAGGATCTTCATGTCCTCGACGCTGTCGATCGCCACCCCGGCCTTGCCGACGTCGCCCTCGACCCGCGGATGGTCACTGTCATAGCCGCGGTGGGTGGCGAGATCGAAGGCCACCGACACCCCCTGCTGCCCGGCCGCCAGCCCCCTGCGGTAGAAGGCATTCGACTCCTCGGCGGTGGAAAATCCGGCATACTGACGGATCGTCCAGGGCCGGCCCGCATACATCGTCGCCCGCGGGCCGCGCACGTAGGGGGCCAGACCAGGCAGCGTCCCGAGGTGATCGAGGCCCGCCGTATCCGCCGCGGTATAGAGCGGCCGGACGGCAATGCCTTCGGGTGTATTCCACGTCAGGTCCTGGGGATCGCGGTCGCGGAGTTCCCTGCGGGCCAGTTCTTCCCATTCGGACAGGTCTGGACGCGTCATTGCCACACTCCCTCTTTCATCCCGACCCGCGCGACGGAAAAATGCAGCCCGCGGATCAATTTCCCGCATTTTCCCTGGCATCCGGCGGCAGGGCCACTAAGTTCCATCACGGGAGACACATTCATGCGCATGCTTCTGCTGGTTATTTTCGCCGCCATCGGCGCACCGGGGCTGGGACAGACTGCTGTCGAGGGCACCGTGCCACGAACAGCCGCCGCGCCGGCGGACTTCGGGGTCGCGATCGACGTGACCGAGCCGCAGCCGACGCTTGAGGAGCTGCGGTGGATCGCCCGCCCGCTGGTCCTGTTCGCCGACACGCCGAACGATCCGCGCTTTCGGCAGCAGCTGGACCTGCTGCAGGAGCGCAGCCAGGAGCTGACCGAGCGCGACGTGGTGCTGCTGATCGACACCGACCCGGGCGCCTCCGGACCGCTGCGCATCGCCCTGCGCCCGCGCGGGTTCAACCTGGTGCTGATCGACCTCGACGGGACGGTGGTGCAGCGAAGGCCGTCCCCGACAACGGCCCGCGAACTGATCAACCAGATCGACCGGCTGCCCTCGCGCCGCCAGGAAATCGGCTCGCGCAGACAGTAGGCAGCTTCGCGCGGTCCCTCCATGATCGCTACTCGAACTCCATGATGATCTCATCCACAGCCAGGCTGTCGCCGGGTTTTGCGACGATCCGGCTCACGACTGCATTCCTCTCGGCCCGCAGCACGTTTTCCATCTTCATCGCCTCGACTGTACAGAGCGCCTGACCGTCGAACACCGTGTCCCCTTCGGCGACGCTGATCTGTACCACCAGGCCTGGCATCGGACAGAGCAGCAGTTTCGAGGTGTCGGGGGGCAGCTTTTCCGGCATCTGCGCCGCCAGTTCCGCGTGACGCGGTGACAGCACCGCGACCCGCAGGTCAGCGCCCCGGTGCCGGATCCGCAGACCTCCCGGCAGCGCCTCCACCTTGGCGATCAGCTGCTCGCCGTCCACCGTCGCCCGGGCCAGCGTCTGCCCCGGAACCCAGTCGCAGGTGAGATGCATCACCGTTCCATCCGCAAGGGTGACGGTGCTCTGCTGCGGGCCGCGGTCAATCGACACCGGGCAGGAATACCGGCCGAGCTGTACCACCCAGTCACGACCGACCTGGCGCTGATGGTTGAGCATCGCCCCGAAGATCTTCGTCGCGCGCTCCTCAAGCACCGTATGCAGATGCGTGACGAGACCCGCCAGTCGCCGCATGGTTGCCTCCGGCAGCACCGCTCCGGCGAACCCGTCGGGATATTCCTCGGCGATGAACGCAGTGGTCATCTCGCCGCCGGTGAATTTCGGGTGGTCCATCACCGCCGACAGGAACGGCAGGTTGTGACCGATGCCCTCGACTTCAAAGCCGTCCAGTGCCCGGCGCATGCCCTCGATCGCCTCTTCCCGGTTCGGCGCCCAGGTGCAGAGTTTGGCGATCATCGGGTCGTAGAACCGTGAAATCTCACCGCCCTCGAACACGCCGGTGTCGTTGCGCACCGCCGATGTCGCGCTGTGATGTTCCTGCGGCGGCCGGTAACGGGTCAGCCGGCCGGTGGAGGGAAGGAAACCGCGATAGGGATCCTCGGCATAGAGCCGGCTCTCGATCGCCCAGCCGTTGATGCCCACATCGGCCTGGGTCAGCGACAGCTTTTCTCCCGCCGCCACCCGGATCATCTGCTCGACCAGATCGATGCCGGTAATCAGTTCGGTAACCGGATGCTCGACCTGCAGACGGGTGTTCATTTCAAGGAAATAGAAATTGCGGTCGCCGTCGACGATGAACTCGACGGTGCCGGCGCTGTGATAGTCCACCGCCCGGGCCAGGGCCACCGCCTGCTCTCCCATAGCCCGACGGGTCTCCGCGTCCAGAAAGGGCGACGGGGCCTCCTCGATGACCTTCTGGTTGCGGCGCTGGATCGAACATTCCCTCTCGTTGAGCCAGAGACAGTTGCCATGCCTGTCGCCCAGTACCTGGATCTCGATGTGCCGCGGCTGGGTGACGAACTTCTCGATGAAGATGCGGTCGTCGCCAAACGAGGACGCCGCCTCCGATTTCGAGCGTTCGAATCCCTCCCGGGCCTCGGCATCGTTCCACGCGATGCGCATTCCCTTGCCGCCGCCGCCGGCGCTGGCCTTGATCATCACCGGATAGCCGATGCCGGCGGCGATCGCGGCGGCGCCGTCCGCATCGTCGATCAGCCCCATGTGCCCGGGAACCGTCGACACCCCCGCCTCGGCCGCGAGTTTCTTCGAGGTGATCTTGTCGCCCATCGCCTGAATCGCCCCGACCGGCGGGCCGATGAACGCCACGCTCTCCCGCGCCAGAGCCTCGGCAAACCCGGCGTTTTCCGACAGAAAGCCGTAACCCGGATGCACCGCATCGGCACCGGTGGCGCGCACCGCGTCAATGATCCGGTCGATAACGATGTAGGACTGGCTGGCCGGCGAAGGACCGATATGCACCGCTTCGTCCGCCAGGCGCACATGCAGCGCCTGGGCATCGGCGTCGGAATAGACCGCAACGGTGCCGATCCCCATCCGGCGGGCGGATCTGATGACACGGCAGGCAATCTCGCCGCGGTTGGCGATCAGAATCTTCTTGAACATCTGTCCTCGCAGGTCGGCCACATACCTCGCCCGAAGGCGCGTGGGTGCGCGCTATTGCATCATGTTGTTGCCGTCAGCCGCCGGTATTTCACCCGTGGCCATCGGATTGATCGCCGTCATCTCGTCGGTCATTTCCTGCCGCTCCGGCCCGGACATCGTCGCTCCCGGGTCGCCGCAGCCCGCCAGCGTCAACATCCCCGTCAGCAGCACAGCCACACCAAATCTGGTCATTTTCCGTCTCCCCTGTTGGACAGGCACATCCGCCTGCCCGTCATGCCCCGAAGCGGGGCGGTCATCCGTCCAGCACACCGGGAAAATTCTCCTCGATGCGCCCGACATCAAGCCGCAGCAGCGCCGCGTAATCCTCCGGATCGAAATCCTCCCCGACCGGGACCACTTCCCGGTCCAGCAGCCAACTCAGCCGGCCGGCGTCGAGATTGCCGCGCTCGAACGGTTCTTCGCCGAACGCCTGCCAAAGGGCCGCGACAAACGCCTCGTCCGCCCGCCTGTCCGCCGGCCGGCGATCGCGGAACCGCTCCCGCGCCACCAGCCGCGTCGCCCCGTCTTTTCCCGGGCGCCGGATGGTAAAGTGAAAGTCGGACCCGGCCATGCGCGAGGGAAATCCCCGATGTTTCAGCATCGGCCACGCCCCCAACCCGGCGGCGGCATCAGTCGTCGCCCAAATTCATCACCGCCACACCCATCGACACCGCCCCGAACGTCAGGGCCGTCTGCACGAACAGAACCAGCGTGGCGAGACCGCTGTGGTCGCGGGCCAGAACCGTGCCCAGTCCGCCGACATCCCAGTGGATGAGCACCAGCAGGAACACGCAGCCGATTGCCATGCCGTTGGCGATGTGCACCAGCATGAACCGGATCAGTTTCGGCAGCGACATCCACCAGCGCCGCAACATCCTTGCCTCCCGCGTAGGTTTCCCGCACCATCCCCCCGATATTTAGCACGGACCCGCTCACAGCGGAATATTGTCATGCTTCTTCCACGGATTTGACAGCCGCTTGGTGCGCAGGCTGGCAAAGGCGCGGGCGACACGCCGGCGCGTGGAATGGGGCATGATCACCTCATCGATAAATCCCTTCTCCGCCGCCACGAACGGATTGGCGAACCGGGTCTCGTAATCGCGCGTCCGCTCGCCGATCTTTTCCGTATCCCCAAGCTCGGACCGGTAGAGAATTTCGACCGCCCCCTTCGCGCCCATCACAGCGATCTCCGCCGTCGGCCAGGCATAGTTGAAATCGCCGCGCAGATGTTTCGACGCCATCACGTCGTAGGCCCCGCCATAGGCCTTTCGGGTGATCACCGTCACCTTCGGCACCGTCGCCTCGCCATAGGCGAACAGCAGCTTCGCCCCGTGTTTGATGATGCCGCCATATTCCTGGCTCGTGCCGGGCAGAAATCCCGGCACGTCGACGAAGGTCAGGATCGGGATCTCGAACGCATCGCAGAACCGCACGAACCGCGCCGCCTTGCGCGCGGAATCGATATCGAGACAACCCGCAAGCACCATCGGCTGGTTGGCGACCACGCCGACGGTCGAACCTTCCAGCCGGATGAAGCCGGTGATGATGTTGCGGGCAAAATCCTGCTGGATCTCGAAAAACTCCGCCTCGTCCGCCACCCGCAGGATCAGTTCCTTCATGTCGTAGGGTGTGTTGGCATTCGGCGGGATCAGCGTGTCGAGCGCATCCTCGGTCCGGTCGGGCGCATCGTAGAACGGGCGGACCGGCGGTTTCTCGCGGTTGCTCAGCGGCAGGAAGTCCACCAGCCGCCGCACTTCCATCAGGGCGACGATGTCATTCTCGAAGGCCCCGTCGGCCACCGAGGATCTGGAGGTATGGGTTTTCGCCCCGCCCAGTTCCTCCGCCGTTACCACCTCGTTGGTGACGGTCTTCACCACGTCGGGGCCGGTGACGAACATGTAGGAACTGTCGCGGACCATGAAGATGAAATCGGTCATCGCCGGCGAATAGACCGCCCCGCCGGCGCAGGGCCCCATGATGACGCTGATCTGCGGCACCACGCCCGATGCAAGGATGTTGCGCTGGAACACTTCCGCATAGCCGGCGAGACTTGCCACGCCCTCCTGGATGCGCGCACCGCCGGAATCGTTCAGCCCGATGACAGGTGCACCGTTCTGCACCGCCATATCCATGATCTTGCAGATCTTCTCGGCATGGGTTTCCGAAAGCGATCCACCGAACACGGTGAAATCCTGACTGAACACATAGACCATCCGGCCGTTGACGGTACCCCAGCCGGTGATGACGCCGTCGCCGGGATAGCTCACCGCGTCCATGCCGAAATCGACACAGCGGTGCGCCTTGAACATGTCGAATTCCTCGAAGCTGCCCTCGTCGAGCAGAACCTCGAGCCGTTCACGGGCGGTGAGTTTGCCCTTGGCGTGCTGGGCGTCGATCCGCCGCTGGCCGCCACCGAGCCGGGCCTCGCCGCGCCGGTCCTCGAGCTGTGCA
>JAUIHM010000106.1 GCA_030432315.1 Alphaproteobacteria bacterium
GTGGGAAACCCAGGTGCTTGCCAACTACATGTACGACAAGCTGTTCCGGTCGTTTGACTGGGGGATCGGATCTGCGAGCGCGATGGTCATCATGCTGCTGGTGCTGCCGATCCTGATCTGGAACGTGCACAACGTGCGCAAAGAAATGCGTTGAGGGGGGCGACATGGAAAACATCGCTGGAAACAAATCCGCCCTCGTCTGGGCCGTGCATATTTCGGTGGCGCTGCTGGTGGCGCTCTGGCTGTTCCCGACCGTAGGCCTTTTCGTGTCGTCGTTCCGCACTGCCGATCAGATTTCCGCAAGCGGCTGGTGGTCGGCGCTCAGCACCCAGGAACGCCAGGTTCCTCCGATCCGGGTAAGTGGCGATGAGGTCGAACAGGGCGGTCAGTACGTCATCGAAGGCACCCTCTTCGAAGGCGATGCCACAACCGTCACTGCCTGGGGAACCAGTTCCCAGGCGCCGGAGGCCTATGAGCCCGGTGCCGTCGCCGACCTTGGCGACGGCCAGACCATCACCCTGTCCGAGACTGGCGACTACGTTCTGACCGGACCGGAGAGCTTCGAAGGCACGCGGCTGCCGCGCCTCTTTGCCACCGCGTCGGCGCCGCCGGACTTCACCCTGGACAATTACCGCAACGTGCTGTTCAGTTCGACCGCCGCCGCCGGCATCGGCCAGTCGTTCATCAACACCCTGACCGTGGCAATCCCGGCGACGATCATCCCGATCCTGATCGCCGCCTTCGCCGCCTATGCGCTGGCGTGGATGGATTTTCCCGGGCGGGCGCTGCTGATCGCCGCGGTCGTCGGCCTGCTGGTGGTGCCGCTGCAGTTGGCGCTGATCCCGCTCCTGCAGCTTCACAACGCCATCGGCATCGGCAAGGGCTATCTCGGCGTCTGGCTCGCACATACAGGCTTCGGACTGCCGCTGGCGATCTATCTGCTGCGCAATTACATGGTCGGTCTGCCGCGTGACATCATCGAAAGCGCCAAGGTCGACGGCGCCACCGATTTCGAGGTCTTCGTCAAGATCGTCCTGCCGCTGAGTTTTCCGGCGCTCGCCTCTTTTGCGATCTTCCAGTTCCTCTGGACCTGGAATGACCTTCTCGTGGCGCTGGTGTTCCTTGGCACCGACGATCAGACCCTGGTGCTGACCGGACGCCTGGTCAATCTGCTGGGGTCGCGCGGCGGGCAGTGGGAGATTCTCGCGACCTCCGCCTTCGTTTCGATCGCGGTGCCGCTGGTCGTGTTCTTTACCATGCAGCGTTACCTGGTGCGTGGATTGCTGGCCGGTTCGGTCAAATAGGGCAGGAGGTCCAAAATGGTCGTTCCAATGATGCATATCCACGAGGACCATCCGCTGCCCGCGGATCCGGACTGGTGGCGCGGTGCGGTGATCTACCAGATTTATCCGCGTTCCTTTCAGGACTCCAACGGCGACGGGGTTGGTGATCTTGCCGGCATCATCAACCGCCTGCAGTACGTTGCCGCACTCGGCGTGGATGCGATCTGGATTTCGCCGTTTTTCCCCTCGCCGATGCTGGATTTCGGCTATGATGTCATGCACTACCGCGACATCGATCCAATGTTCGGCTCACTGGCGGATTTCGACGCCCTGATCGAACATGCGCACGATCTTGGGCTGAGGGTGATGATCGACCTGGTGATCAGCCACACTTCCGACCAGCACCGCTGGTTTCGCGAGAGCCGGGGAAGCCGGGAAAACCCGAAGTCGAACTGGTACGTCTGGGCAGATGCGAAACCCGACGGCACTCCGCCCAACAACTGGCTGTCGATCTTCGGCGGGTCCGCCTGGGAATGGGACGGCGAGCGCATGCAGTATTACATGCACAATTTCCTCAAGGAGCAGCCGGACCTCAATTTCCATGAGCCTGAGGTCCAGGACGAAATGCTGGATGTGGCGCGGTTTTGGCTCGAGCGCGGCGTTGACGGCTTCCGTCTCGATACGATCAATTTCTATTTCCATGACCACCAACTGCGCGACAACCCGGCGCTTCCCGTCGCCGACCGGGACTACTCCACCGCACCCGAGGTCAATCCCTACAACCATCAGGACCATGTCTACGACAAGAGCCGTCCGGAAATGCACGGTTTCCTGAAACGTCTGCGCGCGCTGATGGATGAATTCCCTGGAAAAGCCGCGGTGGGTGAAGTGGGCGATGCGCAGCGCGGCATGGAAATCATGGGCCAGTACACCCGCGGCGACGACATGATGCAGATGTGTTACGCCTTCGAGTTCCTTTCGACCGAACCGCCGACCGGTGAGCGGGTTGGTGAGGTGCTGAAGAAATTCGACCGGCTGGCCGCGGATGGCTGGGCCTGCTGGGCATTTTCCAACCACGACGTCGAACGCCACATGACCCGCTGGCATCTCGACCCTGCCCTCTACCGGGTGTTCCTCGGGCTGATGCTGTCGCTGCGCGGGTCGGTCTGCCTTTATCAGGGCGAAGAACTCGGTCTCGGCGAGGCCTATGTGCCTTTCGAGGAGCTGCAGGATCCCTACGGCAAGCGGTTCTGGCCGCGCTACCGGGGCCGGGACGGATGCCGCACTCCAATGGTCTGGATCAGCGACAACATGCACGGCGGCTTCTCCGAAGCAAAACCCTGGCTGCCGATTGCCCTCGATCACCTGCGCAATTCCGTCGCCGACCAGATCAACGAGCCGCAGTCGATGCTGTCGTTCTACCGGCGCATGCTGGCATGGCGCAAACAGCATCCGGCTCTGATCAAGGGTGACTTCACTCTGCAGGACACCGCGGAAGGTTACGTGTCCTTCGTGCGGACTCTCGGGGATGAGGCGGTGTTCTGCTGCTTCAACCTCTCCAATCACGATCAGTCGGTTGCCCTGCCCGAGGGGGACTGGACTCTGATCCCCGGCACCGGTTTCGAGGCGCATCTC
Organism: Alphaproteobacteria bacterium; assembly: GCA_030432315.1. Taxonomy (GTDB): domain Bacteria; phylum Pseudomonadota; class Alphaproteobacteria; order Rhodobacterales; family Rhodobacteraceae; genus Amaricoccus. The sequence continues at coordinate 2,919 of JAUIHM010000106.1, forward strand.
GATGCGGACGGGGCCTATCTGCCCGCCGGTCAGGCGCTTTTTGCCCGGCGTGGCGGAACATGAACAAACGGGCGGGAGGGCGCGTAAAGTGGCTGAACTGAAGCTGACAAACGTCAAGAAGTCGTATGGAACCGTTGAGGTTCTGCACGACATCAATCTGGACATTGAGACCGGCGAACTGGTGGTGTTCGTCGGGCCGTCCGGCTGTGGCAAATCGACCCTGCTGCGGATGATTGCCGGGCTGGAACGGATCACCTCCGGCACCCTGACCATTGACGGAACGGTGGTGAATGACGTGCCGCCGGCGCAGCGCGGCATCGCCATGGTGTTTCAGTCCTACGCCCTGTATCCGCACATGACCGTGCGTGACAACATGGCGTTCGGCATGAAAATCGCCAAACGGCCGAAGGAGGAAATTGCCGCCGCAGTGGAAAAGGCGGCGACAATGCTGCAACTCACGCCCTATCTCGACCGTCTGCCGAAGGCCCTGTCGGGCGGTCAGCGCCAACGTGTCGCCATCGGCCGTTCGATCGTCCGTGACCCCAAGGTATTCCTGTTCGACGAACCGCTCTCCAACCTTGACGCCGCCCTGCGCGTCGCCACGCGAATCGAGATAGCGCAGCTCAAGGAACGCATGCCGCAGTCGACCATGATCTATGTCACCCATGACCAGGTCGAAGCAATGACCCTCGCCACCCGAATCGTCGTCCTGCACGGTGGCTACATCGAGCAGGTAGGATCCCCGCTGACACTCTATGAACGCCCGGCCAACGTTTTCGTGGCGCGGTTCATCGGTTCGCCGGCGATGAACATGCTTGAGGCCACGGTGATCGCAACCGGTGAGCACACCACGGTGGAAGTCGCCGATGGCGGCCAGGCGGTGGTGCCGGTAGCGAGCCTCGCCTCCGATCAGGGCAAGCGCGTCAAGCTGGGCATGCGCCCCGAGGACATGGTGCCGGTGGAGGGCAGCGCGCTGATCAGCGGACCGGTGGAAATCATTGAAAGTCTCGGCGAAACAACGCTCGTGCATCTGAAAGCCCAGAAGGAGTCCGAAGCGATCATTGCCAAGCTGCCGGGAATCCACAGACTCAGGCGCGGCGAGATGCTGCAACTCTCCACGGCACCGGAGAAACTGCATCTGTTTGACAGCGAGGGAAAGTCCTTCTTCTATCGCTGACGGGGTGGGTCGCGGTTTTCGCCTTGGAATAAATAATGTTTCGTGATTTATTCCCGGGAAGTTGGGGAGGAGATTCGGTCGATGTTCTTGGTTTGTGGTGAGTCGCTGTTCGATTTCTTTCTCGAGTCGGAAAGCGGTCCGGGGGCCGCGACCTATGATGCACGCGCCGGCGGGTCACCGTTCAACGTTGCGATCGGTCTGGCCCGTCTCGGCCAGTCGGTCGGGATGATGACCGGGATTTCCAGCGACCTGCTCGGCCAGCGGCTCGAACGGGTGCTGCGCGATGAAAACGTCGCCACCGACTTCATCATCCGGACCGACCGCCCGACCACCCTCAGCCTCGTCGGCCTCGATACCGAGGGTGTTCCGGCCTACCAGTTCTTCGACAGCGACTCTGCAAATACCGGCCTGCACCGGGAAGATCTGCCGCCGCTGACGCCGGAGGTTTCCGGTCTGCATTTCGGCTCGTTTTCCATAGCCTCAGCGCCCGTTGCCGACGCCCTGGCGTCGCTGGCGCGCGACAACCGCGAACTGTTCATTTCGCTGGACCCGAACATCCGGCCAACGGTCGAACCGGACATGGAGGTCTGGCGGCGAAGGCTTGACGTGCTCTACGGCTGCGCCAACCTGGTAAAGATCAGCGCCGAGGACCTCGCACTGGTCCACCCGGGCACGGGCGCCGATGAATTTGCCGCCGGCCTGCTTGACCGTGGTGTCGGCCTCGTGGTTGTCACCGACGGCGGCGGGGTGGCGCGTGGTTGGGCCACCGGCGGACTCACGGCGACCGCCTCGCCTCCGGCCACCACCGTCGTCGATACGGTCGGCGCCGGCGACACTTTCCAGGCCGCGCTGATTGCCTGTCTATTGCGCCGCAGCGACGATCCAATTAAGTCTTTGGCTGATCTCAACGGGACCGACCTTGCGAAGGTTCTGGACTACGCCGCCCGGGCTGCCGCCATCACCTGTTCCCGTCGGGGCGCCGACATGCCCCGCGCGAGCGAACTGACCGAGTAAAGGGCTGTTTAATGGTATCGAGTGTTATCCCCGTCCATACGTTTGACCTGGTTATCTTCGGCGCAACCGGCGATCTCGCGCACCGCAAGATCTTCCCCAGCCTCTACCGCCGCCTCGCCGTCGGTCAGATGCCTGCCGATGCCCGCATCATCGGTGCCGCCCGCTCCAAGATGAGCCGCACTGAATTCCGCAAATCCGTGAGTGACGCACTGCAAAAGTATATCGGCGCGGCCAAGCTGGACGCCGATGTTCTGGATACCTTTCTCGCCTGCCTCGACTATGTCGCGATTGACGCCAAGGGCACCGGCGGCTGGTCGGTCCTCGGCAAGAAGCTTGACGAGCGCGAGGACGCGGTGCGGGCGTTCTACCTCTCGGTCGCCCCGTCGCTGTTCAGTGAAATTGCCCAGCGTCTGTATGACGCGGGAATCGCCACCCCGTCGAGCCGCATCGTGATCGAAAAACCCCTCGGACACGATCTGGCTTCTGCCCAGGAACTCAACTCCGCCCTGTCGCGCTGTTTCGACGAACACCAGATTTACCGCATCGACCATTATCTCGGCAAGGAAACCGTGCAGAACCTGATGGCGATCCGGTTCGCGAATGCCCTGTTCGAGCCGCTGTGGAATTCCCGCTATGTCGAGCATGTCCAGATCACCGTTGCCGAGACCGTTGGCGTCAACGGACGCGGCGCCTATTACGATGCCTCCGGCGCCATGCGCGACATGGTGCAAAACCACCTGATGCAGCTGCTCTGCCTGACGGCGATGGAACCGCCCTCCAGGTTTGAACCGGACGCGGTGCGCGACGAAAAGCTGAAGATCATCCGCGCGCTCGATCCGCTGACCCTCGGTGATACTGTGCGCGGCCAGTACCGCGCCGCCGGCAAGGAAGGCAGCTATCTTGACCATGTCGGCGATCCCCAAAGCAAGACCGAAAGCTTCGTTGCCATCCGCGCCCATATCTCCAACTGGCGTTGGTCCGGTACGCCATTCTATCTGCGAACCGGCAAGAAACTGAGCGGCCGCCTGAGCGAGATCGTCGTTACCTTCCGTCATCCGCCGCACACGATCTTCCCCCAGGTCGAACAGCAGAAGGGCAATGCACTGATCATCCGCCTGCAGCCCGACGAGGGCATCACCATGCGGGTAACGATCAAGGACCCCGGTCCCGGCGGAATGCGTCTGGTCGAGGTGCCGATGGACATGACCTTCGCCGACGCGCTGGGCGGCCATGGAGACGGCATGCCGGAAGCCTATGAGCGGCTGATCATGGACGTGATCCGCGGCGACCAGACCCTGTTCATGCGCGGCGACGAAGTCGAGGCGGCCTGGGCCTGGGTCGATCCGATCATCCAGATCTGGAAGGACAGCGGATCCAGACCATTGCCTTACGATCCCGGCAGCGGCGGACCGATCGAATCCTACAAACTCACCGGCTCCGACGGGCATCTCTGGCGCGAGATCACGGTTTGACAGGCACGAACATCATACGGTACCCGGACAGGGATGCGTTGATGGCCGGAATATCGGAACAGGTTGCTGGCAGTCTCGCGGAGGGACTCGCCTCCAGGGGCAGGGCACTGCTCGCGGTGCCCGGCGGCACCACCCCCGGCCCGTTTCTCTTGCTTTTGTCTGACGCGGATCTCGACTGGTCGAGCGTCACCGTGATGCTTACCGATGAACGTATTGTCCCGCCGGACCACGAGCGTTCAAACGCCCGGCTGGTCCGCCAGACCCTGCTGCAGAACCGCGCCGCGGCGGCGACGTTTCTCGACTACAATGATGCCGGCCCGGATCGCGGGGAAACCCTCAGGCGGGCGTCACGGTTCCTGGCCGATCACGCGCCGATCGATGTGCTGGTGCTGGGCATGGGGGTGGACATGCATACCGCGTCACTTTTTCCCGACGCGCCTCAGCTTGTCGATGCGCTCGCCGCCATCGCCCCTCCGCTCGTGACCGTCCGTCCGGCGGGGCAGCCGGAGGATCGTCTGACCCTGTCCGGTCCCCTTCTGTCCGGGGCACGTGACATTCACATCCTGATCAATGGTGCGGAAAAACTCGCCGCGCTGGAATCCGCCCTGCAGGAGGGTCCGGTTGCGGAAGCGCCCGTGCGCGTGGTCCTGCGCTCCGCGTCGCCCCTGTCGGTACATTACGCCAATTAACTCCTGGAGGAGTTTCAGATGAGCCTGAACGAAACTGTCGCCCGTGTCACCGAACGCATCGAAGCCCGTTCCGCGCAAAGCCGCCGCGTTTATCTCGACCGAATGAACCAGGCCCGTGACGCCGGCCCGCAGCGTGCCCATCTGACCTGCGGCAATCAGGCCCATGCCTATGCCGCCATGCCCAAGGGGGTGAAAAAGGCCCTTGCCACCGAATCCGGCGGCAACATCGGCATTATCACCGCCTATAACGACATGCTCTCCGCCCATCAGCCGTTCGAGACCTACCCCAACCTGATCCGCAAGGCCGCCCAGGCCGTTGGCGGCACGGCGCAGGTTGCCGGCGGCGTGCCCGCGATGTGTGACGGGGTGACCCAGGGACAGCCAGGCATGGAACTCAGCCTGTTCTCCCGGGACGTGATCGCCATGGCGGCGGGCATCGGCCTGACCCACAACGTTTTCGACACCACGGTCTACCTCGGGGTCTGTGACAAGATCATTCCCGGTCTGGTCATCGCCGCCGCCACCTTCGGCCACCTGCCGGCGGTGTTCCTGCCCGCCGGCCCGATGCCCAGCGGCATTCCCAATGACCAGAAAGCCAAAATCCGCCAGCAGTTCGCCTCCGGCGAGGTCGGGCGCGACAAGCTGATGGAGGCGGAAATGGCCTCCTATCACGGTCCGGGCACCTGTACCTTCTACGGCACTGCCAATACCAACCAGATGCTGATGGAATTCATGGGCCTGCACCTGCCGGGATCCAGCTTCGTCAACCCCAACACCCCGCTGCGTGACGCCCTGACCATCGAGGGCGCCAAGCGCGCTTTGGCAATCTCCGCGCTCGGCAACGAATACACCCCCGTCGCCGAGGTGCTGGACGAAAAGGCATTCGTCAACGGCATTGTCGGCCTCAACGCAACCGGCGGCTCGACCAATCTGCTGATCCACCTGATCGCCATGGCCCGCGCCGCCGGGGTGATCCTCGACTGGGAGGATTTCGCCGACCTCTCTGACGCCACGCCGCTCATGGCCCGGGTCTATCCCAACGGCCTCGCCGATGTGAACCATTTCCACGCCGCGGGCGGTCTGGGCTACATGATCGGCGACCTGCTCTCCGCCGGTCTGCTGCATGATGATACGCTGACCGTGGTCGGCCGCGGTCTGGCCCGCTACGCCGAAGAACCGAAGCTGATCGACGGAAACCTTGTCTGGACCAAGGGTGCGGGCGAGTCGCTCAACGACAGGATTCTCCGCCCGTCCAGCGACCCGTTTCAGCCCACCGGCGGCACCCGGCGGCTCAAGGGCAATCTCGGCACCGGCGTGAT
>JAUIHM010000107.1 GCA_030432315.1 Alphaproteobacteria bacterium
CCCGAACGAAGCATCTCAACCAGCATCGGAAACAGAACCTTCCGAAGTCTGCCAGCCCTGTCGGCATAGTCTTCGATGGTTCTTATCTCGCCAGGCCAGAGAAGGTTGTTCCAATTGTCTTCATTCACCAGAACCGCGCCCTCTTCTGCGGCAATACTGGCAGCGAGAGTCGACTTTCCAGCGGCCATCTTGCCGCAAAACAAGTGTAGGGTTGGCTGTGTCATTTCAGCGGTTTAAGAGATTCACACCACGATGTCATCCGTAATCCCGGACAACATCCCTATCCTCTCCGCCAGATCCGGATCAGTCAAAAAAGCTGATTGCGACGCCAGTCGGGGCGGACCAGGGATCAAAATCGACAGGAGCCGCGCTTCGGGGAACGCGGGAACCAACACCACCGGGGTTCGGCGCCGGAACCGGATCCTCTGACACCGCGTATTGCTCAACGGGCGAGGCATCGTCCGGTCCGACCGGCAACGTGGCCAGATCATGATCCGCTACAGTCATGTCCGGGTGAACAGATGAATGTTGATCGTCACCATCAATCCGCAAATCTTTCGGCCCAAGAGCATTGACGGTCGCGACAGTTCCAAGGTCCGTGGCATAGCGGTTGTAGTGGTCCAGGACTTTGGCGACGTAGTTCTGCGTCTCGCTGTATGGCGGAATGCCGCCGTACTTTTTTACGGCTTCCGGTCCCGCGTTGTAGGCTGCAAGTGCCAGGGGCATGGACCCGAACCGCTCGAGCTGATCGAGCAGGTAGCGTGCACCGCCATCGATCTGAAGGCCGGGGTCCTCATAATAGTCCGGGTAGATGCCGAGAGAGCGGGCTGTCGCCGGGATGATCTGGGTCAGACCGAAAGCGGCCTTATGGGACCGGGCTCTGGCCGAAAACCCGGATTCCTGTTTGATGAGGGCCGTCAGCCAGCAACGAAACGCCTGAACATCCGTACCGGTGCGGGCGAGGGCGGGGTGGTTGCGGTAGCGCTCCACCGCGTCCAGTATCAGCACCTCCACGGATGCGTGCCTGTCCCTGAGCAGCCGCCCGGCGGGATGGTTTCCCGGATCATCCTCCGTCCACTGGTCCTCAATCACCACTGCCCGTGTGCCCTGGGGCAGGGCGTCGCCGACATACGTGTCCGGGGTCAGGCCTGGTAGTTCCACGCCGAGCATGGCGGTGGCAACGACCGCTGATGTGCCAAGGGCCGTCCAGGCCGTCATCGGTTGAACGCCATGGTCAGGTCCATTTCGAACAGTTTGGCCCAGGCCATTAGGGCGGATTTTTGGATGGCGGGAATGCCCGTGTCCTTCGCCCACCAGGAATTGGCGGGGCCCAGAATATGGTCCGCGCCCGCAAGCCGCGACTGCAGGATCGGCCAGACGAGCAGCTGCTCGTAACAGATCAGAACGGCGGTTGGCCGTCCCGCAATCCTGACAACAGGCTCGTCGAACATGTGGGCATGGGTCGTCCGTGTGGACCATGGTTTCCACATGGCGAGGGGCACCGGCATTCTCTGCCGGTAGACGACCTCCCAGCCGGCAGGTCCAAACCGGATCAGCACGTTGTCGGATCCCTGTCCATGGGACACCTCGGCTCCAGCCAATATCGTCCTGCCGGACACGGCCGCCAGGTCTGTCCAGGCCCGTTCCGACGTCTCCGTGCGCCACCCGGCAGCGCCCTCGGGCAGGAGCACATATGGTGCGTCCGTTTGCCTGATGGCTGAGGAGGACTGTGTCAGGAAATTCCATGAGCGGTCGAATTCGGTGTGGTCCCGTTCATGGACGACCTCCGTATCAATGCCGGTCCAGTCAGTTGCGGGTTTCGGATCGGGGCCATAAAGCTGCGCGGTACCGGACAGGACCACGAGGGCGATCAGGGCGTGGTTGCGGAGTTTTGGATGGGCCAGTGTGGCAAGCAAACCGAAGGTGGCGGCGAGGCCCCACCAGCCGAGGCCGGGGAAGAGAATGCCCGCGGCCGTCAGCGGCGAGGCCCAGCCCACGACACCAAACGGCGGAACCGCCATGAGAATTGTGGCCAGCATCATGCCGAACGGCCGATGATCCGCCCGGTGGCGCCAGCAGCAGACATGAACAACCACAAACACAAACGATGCTGCCAGCCAGAGCGCATGGCCCGACAGGATGTCCGTGCCGAAATACGCGGCCGTGCCCCGGGGAAGACCGCGGCTTGCGCAGAGGAAATATCCCAAAGACAGCGCCGCGACTGCCGTCCGGTGTGGTGCGAGACCAAACAGAAACGGGAACAGCAGTGCCGCGGGCAGCAGTCCGGCCTGACCGGACCAGCCTGTGGCGGCCACGGTGGCGCCCGCCGCGGCAAAGGCCACGGGCGTGCCGGCAGGACCGGTGGCGGCACGGTTACCAGGTGAGAAGAGGTCTTGCGTTGCCAATGATCTGCTTTCGGTGAAGGGGCCCGAAATAGCGGCTGTCGAAACTTCCCGCGAAATGGTCGGACATCAGAAGGTAATGGTTGTTTGGCACCCGTCCGCCGACCCAGGCAGTCAGGTAACGCCCCTGGCCGTCCGCCGCAAAAACCGTGCTGTTTCTCAGGACCGTGCCGTCTACAGAGACCCCGGTGCCGACCTTGACCTCGGTGCCTGCGCCCGCAATCACCATCTTGAGGATGGGGGTGTAGCCGCCGGGGCAGGGGCCCGCGCCGATGTAACGGCGCCGGTAGGCTTCCCTGAACCGGTGGGTGTCCGGAGGGCAGGCAAAGACCAGACTCTGCGGATCCGGATCACCGTCCAAAGCCTCAAGAAGGTAGAAGCCCATGGGCCAGCTCGGGGTCGTGTTGTAGCGGAGCCCTGCGATCCAGGCTCCGGCCATGAGGGCATAGAGGACGGACACGGGTATCAGGACCCGATAAAGTCCCGTTGGTGCCATTCGCTTCATGTCAGACCAGCCGGCATCATCAGGCCTGCTTCCAGGGTTTGAGGATCATGTCCTTATCTACAACGATCAGGAACCGGTATCCCGGGCGGATCTCGATGGTCGGCTGAACGTTCAGGCTGCGCGACACGCTCTGCCGGGCGACCGAGCTGAAGGTCTCCCCGAAACTCGAGCGGATGGCGTCCGCCACGTCGTCCTCATCGCGGGACTCGGTGAGTTTCTCCACACCCGCCCCGATCACGGAAATCAGGAGCGCGCTTTTGAGGGTCCGGAACCAGTGGTTGTTGACCCGGTCCTGGAATCCTCCCGCACCGGCCTCATCACTGCCCGCCATCCTCTCGATGTTGATGGCCGATCCGTCCGGGAATATCAGCCGCGTCCAGGCAACCAGCACGCGTTCCTGACCAAAGGAGACGTCACTGTCATAACGGCCAAATATTCTGGTGCCCTGGGGGATAAGAAGATACCGTCCGGTGGCCGTGTCATAGACGTTGCGGCTGACCTGTCCGATGATCCGGCCCGGCAGATCACTGTTGATGCCGGAGATCAAGACCCCGGGAATGACCGAGCCCTGTTTCAGCTCATAGGGCGAGAGCGGATCCTCAATGCTCCCTGAAAGCCGGTCGGAATTCACGGCACTGCCGGCGCTGGCGAGAAACGCCTGTTTGCCGGCCTGGTTGCTTTGGTCGCCCCCCGCTCCGGACACGCCCCGGATCGCGGCAAGCGCCTCAGCAGCGTTCATCGGTTTTGACGGTGGCCCGCCGACCTCGACACCACCGACAACGACACTGCCGTCCGGGCCGGGGGTACTTATGCCCGGTATGGTCGTCCCCCACGCGGCGGGGGGCTGTTGCGGGGCAGGGGTTCCGTTCCGGCCCGCCAGCGTTTTCTCAAGTCCCTGCAGACCGAGACTTGTCGGCGAATTCCAGGCGTCCGTTTCCATACGGTCGTGCAGCTGCATCCGCTGCAGTTCGCGTTCCGCCTCATAGTCGGCAATGCGTCTGGCATACTGGCGTGACCGGTCGTCAGGCTCCGCAGGCCGGTCCGGTTCAACCGGCGTTTCCGTGGTCGCCGCTGGCGTGGACACGGGCGTGGCCTCCCCATCCGCAGCCGGTGCAGGCGTGTCGGCAGAGATGATCCCGTCCGGCTGCCCCGTTATCAGTGCCTCCGCGGCATCCCCCGCGCTCCGGCGCCCGGAGCTATCGGTGCCGGATCCGTCCCCGGTGATCGCGGTGCGCTGAACGAGCGCGAGCGTCATCACTCCCAGAAACACCGCCATGGCACCGACGGCCACCAGAACTGGCAGCCGGTTCATCCGTCGGACCCCCGGGATTTTGACCGTGGAGGCCTTCGCATGCTGCTGCGGTCCGGATGTGCCGGGGACTTCGGATGGATCGCTCATGGCCAGTGTTCCGTGAGGCGCACCGTGCGGGGACCCGCAGGCCTCAAAGCTGTCCCGGAGACGGTATAGACACGGCCCGCCTGGAAGCCGGTTTCAACCCTGATAAGGCCCCGGACGGTTTCGGCGTCCATGATCCCGAAATCGTATCTGACGGTCAGGGAGGGGGAGCGCTGCGCGCGTTCGACGACGGTCACCGCATAGCCCGCCCGCCGCAGCTCGGTTTCAAGAAGGGTCGTGAAGCCGGGTGTGATGCTGACGAGTTCAAGTTTTTCCGACCGTGGCACGGCCCGGCGCAGCGGTGCGATCAGATCGCGCGCCAGCATTGCCCGTGAGGCATCGGTGATTTCAAAATCCTTCGTGCCCATGATCGCGGACTGAGCACAGCCCGAGACCAGGGCCACGCCCAGGATGGCGGGCAAAAACCCCCGGTGCCGGTTCATGACCCCGTCCTTTCAATCGTGATGGTCGCGGCGAAGATACCGGTCCCGGCCACCAGCACCGCCTTTGAGAACAGGGCGTCGACGATGTAGCGCCCGTCAATGAGCCGGTAGTTGACCTGCTGCCGCGTCCGGCCCGGCCCGATCACAAAGAGTGCCGGTGCCTCCCCGTTTTTGAACTGCCGGGGCATGTCGATATAGGTTTTTCGGCTGTCGCTGTAGACACGCTCGGGTTTCCAGGTGGCCCGCCCGGAAATTTTGTAACCGAAATTCAGCTGATCGGCGCGGGGCGCCACCGCAGCCGTGCGCGTTGCCGCAGGTTTGGGCGGCGCGGGTTTCGGCGCGGAGGCGGCGAGTTTCGTGGCCACGGTCTGGGCGGCCTGCGGATAGCTGAAGGCGACGCGCGCCATGTACTCGGTCTCATGGGCCTTGAGGTTGAGGTGATAGGTGCGCCGGTCGGTCATGATCGCGAGCGAGGTCTCGACGCCACCCAACGTGGGTTTGACCAGAACATGGGGAATTTTGCCGTCGGGTCCGGACCGGGCGCCATCAAACTGCCAGCGCACGGTGTCCCCCGCATGGACATTCATGACCGTTTCGCCGGGTTCGAGCTCTATGTCGCAGGCCCGCAGCGGGGCGCAGACAATCGTGGGCTGGGTCTGGCCGAAGACGAACAGCACCGATCCGTCCCGGCCGGGCGCGATAATGCCCGGCGTGCCGCGCCAGTCCGCGGACAGGGCCGCACCTCTTGCCTCATCCCGGGTCAGACCGGTCGGGGTGCCGTCCGCATGGGCGGTGGTGGTCAAAACGGTTGCGGTCAGGCCGGCCGCGATGGCGGCCGTGAGGGTTCCATTCATGACGATACCTCCGTCACATCATAATCGGTAATAAAAAGTCCCACCGGGTTCTGCCGGATCAGCTGTTCGGTTTCCGGAGGGATGATGGCGGTGCCGAGGATTGCCCGGTAGCGGCGCCGGCCCTGTTCAAATCCGTCGCGGTTGTAGTCGATTTCCGACCAGTCCACCTGCCAGGACTCCGCGGAGATCCGGTTGATGGCACTGATGCCGACGGAGACCGTTCCCAGCCGGGCGCGCTGGAACGGATCCCCGCCATCCTCCCGGAAATACCGGTTCAGTTTGGCCGTCGCCGGATCGGCGGCGGAGAGATGGGAATAGAGTTTGGTGATCCTGTCCTTTTGCAGCCGGCCATCTACGGTGACCGCCCGCCAGTTGCGGATGAACTCCGCGATCGCGGCCCTGATGACCCGGTCCTCGGTATAGGTGACGGTCGCTGGATAGGTGCCGGCCTGGGCGTTCCCGAGCCGGTCGACCTCGACAATGTAGGGCACGATCCGGCTTTGCGAGCCCAGCCAGAGGGCAAAGCCGGTGGAGCCGATGGCGAGGGTCAGGGAGAGCAGGCCGACCGCCTGCCAGATCCTGGCCTGCCGGATATAGCCGCCATAGCGCTCATTCCATTCCGCGCGCGCGGCGAGATAGGGGTTATCCGCCTGTGTCTGCCGGGTCATGGCCTGTTGCCTCCTCCCTCTGTCGGCATGACCGGGTTCAGCGCCGGGCTGTTATGGGGCTGTGATCCCGCCTGACCCTGACGCGCGTCGCGCTGCTGACGCATCTGATCAACGGCCCGCCCGGCGGTGGTCCCAAAGCTGGAGCCGGGTGTGCCCGTCAGTTTGTTCGCGAGAGCACCTGTCATCGCGCCCGCGGCGTTCGACATGGTGCCCGCCAGCCCCGGACGGTTTTGGGCCGTCGCAAGCTTTGAGGCCTCGCTGATGGCATGGCCGACGCCGAATCCGCCCCGTGCGGCGCCTCCCACAACCCGCCCCGCGACCGATCCGGTGGCTGCTGCCGCCGGGATCAGTCCTCCGGAGCCGCCAACGGCCACGCCGTTGATGATGGACTGCACCATGTCGGGCAAAGACCTGACCAGCGCCAGAAACGTGATGGCAACGCCCAGCATGACCAGCGCCTGTTCCTCCGCGCCGGCCGCGTCAAAGCTGTTGGTAAATCCAAGCAGCAGCGTCATGCCAAGTCCGATCACCAGCTGCATGACGAAGAGTTTGGCGCCGACACTCACGGTATAGGTCAGGAACCGGATCGCGACATCCTTGGTAAAGCTCGAGCCGCCAAAGCCGAGCAGGATCACTCCGGCATTGATCAGGATGTACATCTCGACAATGGCGAGCAGCAGCAGTGCCGCCATCAGCGCGAATGCTATGGTCATGATGAGACCGGTGAATATGAGGCCGAGCGATCCGGGGATGTCCCTGATGGTGACGCTTTCGGTGATCCTAAGTGCGACGTCGAGGCCCATTTCCAGGACCTGGGACGGATAGATTTGGGATCCGAGTCCACTGGAAATGGCAGCGGATTGCCGAAAGCTGTTGACGATCTCGGTCGCAAATCCCGCGTTGAGCAGAAGAAAGAGAAACAGCCCAATGAACATGATCCGCTGAATGATCTCCCCAGCCCAGGTTTGCAGATCGGCGCCATGGATGGCGAGGCGTATGCCCATCCATGCAAACTCTATGGCGGCAAGAAGCGTGAACAGCCCCGTCGCCAAGGAGACGATGGTTGCGCTCCATCCCGCTGCCGCGGCCTGATAGCTGCCAAGAATGTTGTCGAGAACGTTGTTTGGGTTGTTTTGAGCCAAAGCTTCCGTGCCCGGTAGCCACAGAATAGCCAGCAGCGCTGCAACGTTTAGAATTCGCGTTGCCATTTTAGAAGCCCTGCTCATCGCCGATAAAAATGCAGCCGGTGGCGCTATCGATATCCGCCTTGAGAGCCTCGTCCAGGCTATTCCAACCGGGTCGTCCGACCGCATCGATCCGGTCCTGTATCGCGTTACAAACCGCTGACTCCTGGAGCATTGAGTGATCGGCCACGCCATCCGATGGAGCGGCGATCAACGTCCCTGAGCGGGAAGACGGGAACGGATCGAAAATATTGATTGCGACAAAAAGGATTGATGCAATGGCAAGGACTGCCGCGATCAGGATGGTATATCTCATGGTTTAAAATCCCTGTTCATCGCCAATAGAGACTGTCGATGGCGTGTTGTAATAGAGGTCGGTCGACGCGTTTTGGGCGTCCCGGATCGCCTCGCTTTTTGAGAAGTAAGCCCCCATCATCTGGGTGTTTGAGGCAACGAGCTGCCGGAGTTTCTGAAACTGCGCGACCTGTTCGATCGCGACCTGGTTTCCAACCTGAAGCAGCTGCGTGCGCCCGTTGTTGGTGTTCTGGCCGCGCAGAACCGCCATCACCTCCTCCTCGGAACCGATCTGGGCGATGTTGAGCCCGACGGAGTTCATCGTGGCGGACGTGGTCTCGAGATTTCTGCGGGACCAGTTCCGGTACCTCTCGCCATACTGCTCGAGGCTCAGGGGGTTCTCGAGATAGTCGCCGTACTGGCTGAATTCCTGGCGGATCACGTCATCCACATTGGCGATCGTGTAGGCCAGTGCCTGGCCCTGGCTGACCGCCTCATGGAGCTGCTGGAGACTGCCCGCGACCGGCGACCAGATCTGTGCCGGGAGGGACAGCGTGTTGGCGACCATGTTCTGGTAGCTTTGCAGCGCCACCTGAATCTGCTGGATCTGATTGGTGATCATCTCAACCCGCTGGCCGACCCCCTCGGCGATATCCACCGTCTGGGCGGACAGTTCGGCCAGGTTTGCAAGCTGCGTGATTTCCAGCGCGCCGCCACCAGGACCGCCGGCCGTGGCCGGCAGGGCAAGCGAGCCGCCAAAGGCTGCCGCCACGGTCAGAAACTGTCGTCTCGAGCGCATGTCAGACTCCTTTTTCGGCGAGCCA